>JALVVQ010000098.1 GCA_027023325.1 Campylobacteraceae bacterium
TCTTTGACAAATCGCTCTTGTGCTTTTTGGGCAATTTCCAACTCACTCATCTCTTTGAACGATCGAGAAAAAGTCGCTTCACTTGGTATATCCTTTGCGTATCTCCAACCACAGATCACTCTCAAGGTTCTATCGATATGGAGTCTGTCTATCAAATCTCTTGTTGTCTGAACATTGTACACACTCTTTGAGACGAATGCGCGTGCTATCTCTTCTCGGTACTTTGGGGTATTGGTGGGTGATGTTGCTGTAATGAACTGTTCAATCTCGGCAAAATCAAGAACCTTGATAAGTTTAGCCTCTTTGGTGCTAAACTCTTCTACTCTCAATTTCTCTTGAAGTTCGGGGAACAATGAGTTTTCAAGGTTGATGACTTTGCGCCACATTTTAGAGAGACTTGAGGAGGATTTTGGTACACTGTTTTCCATAAAAAGCCTTTGTTTGTTCTTGGAATGTTGTTTGTTTTTTTGGTAGAAAATTATAACATTCTAGCGATTTCAAAGGCTTTTTCTTACATGAAATTTAGCTTAAATTGTGGGTTGTTTTTGGTAATTTGCAAGTGGCTCAAAGGAATAAAATGAAAAAAATACTGATGGCACTGATGGTGCTTACAAGTCTGACGATGGCGGGAAACAAGGCGCCGATAGCGGTGCTGGAGACCAATACAGGTACGATAGAGCTCAAGCTCTATCCAGGAAAATCTCCTTTGGCGGTAGAGAACTTTATCGGCCTGATCAAGAAAGGGTACTATGACGGTATTATCTTCCACCGTGTGATCAAAGGATTTATGATTCAAGGGGGAGATCCGACCGGCACAGGCCGAGGTGGAGAGTCAATCTGGGGGAAAGTATTCAAAAATGAAAACACTCCCAATCTGGTCTTTGACAAGCCTTTTCTGTTAGCTATGGCTAATGCAGGCCCCAATACCAACGGCAGTCAGTTTTTCATCACTACTGCGGTCACACCATGGCTCAACGGTGGCTATACGATCTTTGGTGAGGTGATCAGGGGCAAAGAGGTTGTGCGCAAGATAGAGCAGACTAAGACCGCACGCGGCGACAGACCTATGTCAGAGCAGAAAATCCTCAAAGCCTACATGAAGTAGATGCATAGTACGCAGCAATAACAGATAACAGGAAAAAGTTTGGATATAGAGAGCATCAGAAAAGAGCGCAAAAAATGGCTGACATGGAAAAATATCGCTCCTTTACAAGAGGCGATAGCTGCCCTACCTAATATTGCGCCCAGCCATGTGATGCTAGATGATGTCGTCTCTTTGGAATTTGAGGGAATTACAGCAGAGCAGGAGCAGCAACTCCACGATACTGCTATCCTGTTGAAGCCTTGGCGCAAAGGGCCGTTTCGAATCTCTGAGACATACATAGACAGTGAATGGCAGAGCTTTGTCAAGTACAATCTTCTGGAGCCGCACTTTGATCTAGAGGGCAAAGTAGTAGGAGATATCGGATGCAGCAATGCCTATTATCTGTTTCGGATGCTTGGACAGAATCCCAAGAAATTGATAGGTTTTGATCCCTCGGCGATCATGTACTCGCAGTTTCAGTTTATCAACCATTTTCTAAAGAGTGATATCGTCTATGAGCTGTTGGGGGTGGAACATGTGGTGCACTACGAGCATCGCTTTGATGTACTGTTTTGCCTGGGGGTACTCTATCACCGTTCTGATCCTGTGGCTACACTCAAGTCGCTCTACAAGGGGCTGGAGTCTGACGGAGAGTTGATTCTGGATACTTTTATGATCGATGGAGAGGAGGAGATCTGTCTGACACCAAGAGATCGCTACTCCAAAATCCCCAATATCTATTTTATTCCTACCGTATCTGCGCTGAAAAACTGGTGTTACCGGGCAGGATTTACGCATGTCGAAATACTGGAGATAAAGAAAACAGATCTCTCGGAGCAGAGAAAAACTGCCTGGATAGACCATCAAAGCCTAGAGCACTTTTTGGATCCGAATGACCATACAAAGACCATAGAAGGCTACCCTGCACCCAAAAGAGTCTACCTCAAAGCGATAAAAAAACAGTAGGACATTAAAATATCAAAATAACCTAAAAATCTACTTTTATTTTTAAATAAGCTACTTTTCGCTATAACTACGGCAATAAATGAACGGTCTACCATTTTTTTACTGTTTTACAACCGTTCGAATTTGATTATTGAGTGAAGTTAGGATATGCATGAGAATATTGACCGTTGGGTTTCAAAACGAATTTGCCAAAGAGCTGGAAAGAGAGATAGGCAACTATTTTATCTGTATTGTGGATAATGCCAAAGATATCTATGATGCAACCAATTTTACTGATTTTAGGCACTATGAGCTGATTATTATTGTTGATGAAGGGGTGATGTTTTCACTTGAGCGCTACATGAGAGATGTCAAGAAGAAAAAGATCGAGACCAAGATCATCCTGCTCTCCTCCAACCGAAAAAATCAGATTAGCTTCTACAATCTAGGCGCAGATGATGTCATCGACAGCCACCTGGATCAGCCGGATCTGTTGGCTGCCAGAGTATTGGCCAATATGCGCAATCTGTTTGGTACGACGATCGATATCGGTAAGCTGACCATCGACATCGCCAACAAGAAGATCGAATATGATGACAAGACTGTCTCTCTCAACGGAAAGACCTTTGATATCCTTGCCTATCTCGCTGTACGCAAAAAGCGGGTTTTCTCCAAGGATGAGATCATCAATGCACTCTGGGAAGAGCCAGAGTATGTCAGCGACAACACCGTAGAGGTAGCGATCAATCAGATCCGTAAACGCCTCAAGAGTATCCTGGGCTTTCAGGTGATCCACACTGTACGTAGACGTGGGTATAAGTTCTCCTACTAAAGATTCCTATCAGCTGCAGGAAGGGTTTTCTACAGCGTCTGCTTGACCTGCTCTATCCAAAAGTGCATCATCTTCTGTTCGGTAGAGAGTGTGGTATCTGCTCCGTGTCCTGGATGTACGGCAAACTCCCCTTTGATCTGCATCGCTTTCTGTAGGCTGCGTACCATATCTGTACCACTGGAGTAGGGGAAATCCCAACGCCCGATACTTTGCTGGAAGAGAAAGTCTCCACTAAACCAATGACCTTCGATCTCGATGATAGAGTTGCCTGGGGTGTGTCCGGGGAAGTGGCGGTACTGTATCTTGATACCAGCAATTTCGAGAAGCGCATCACCTTCGACCCTGTGGTCTGGATGGGAGCTGGGTGTGCCTTGCCCAAAAGGATCCTCCTCCAGCATAAAGGCATCTTCATCTGGGCAGTAGAGAGGGATATTTAGCTTTTTCTTCAGCTCAGCATTGCTCCAGATATGGTCAAAATGCCCGTGTGTATTGAGAATGGCTACGGGGTGCGTGACATTGTCCAGTACCCATTGGGTGGCATGCTGTCCTGGGTCGATGATCAAGTCTTTGCCATTGATCGTGACGATATAGCAGTTGGTCTGGTAAGCCCCCATGGGGCGGGATTTAATCTGCATGGGTTATAATACTCCTATGAATTTTTATCACACCATTGAAACCGCACTGC
>JALVVQ010000099.1 GCA_027023325.1 Campylobacteraceae bacterium
CTCCAGTGGTGAAGTAGTAGGGCTGCTGGGCCCTAACGGCGCAGGAAAGACCACGACTTTTTATATGGTCTGCGGACTGACTGCTGCCAGCCAGGGAAAAGTATTGCTTGATGGTGAGGATATCACAGCCCTGACACTCAGCGCAAGAGCCAGACTGGGGATCGGTTACCTGCCGCAGGAATCCAGTATTTTTAAAGATATGAGTGTGGAAGAGAACCTGCTGATCGCAGCAGAGGCAGCACAGCTGAACAAAGAGGAGCAGGGCAGCCGTATCGAAAAACTTTTAGAGCTTTTCAATATCGAGCCTATCAGAAAACGGATTGGTATCCAGCTCAGTGGTGGAGAGAGACGGCGTGTAGAGATCGCCAGAGCACTGGTAGGTAAGCCCAAGTTTCTCTTGTTGGATGAGCCTTTTGCTGGAGTGGATCCGATTGCCGTGATTGATATACAGGAGATCATCAAACAGTTGGTGGAGCTGGGGATCGGGGTATTGATCACGGATCATAATGTACGGGAGACACTGGGTATCTGTGATAGAGCCTATGTGATGAGAGATGGAGTGATGCTGGCATCAGGCAGCAGCGAAGCGATCGCCGCAGATGCCAATGTGAGAAAGTACTATCTAGGAGAGCAGTTTAGTTTTTGATCTATTTGGCGATCAGCGTAGCCTCTGTACCGGTATCTAATTTTATATCCACTGTAATGTTGCCAGTAAGATTCTCTCCTATTTTATAATAATAGTTCCCCTCTGCTTTGACTGTTCCGGTAGTGGTTTTGATTGCAGGTTTTGGAATATAGTTGAAAAAGTTGATAGAGCCTAGCTGATAAGTGCTGTTTCCATAATGATCTTCTGTAAAATCACCAGTATTATAGGTAGGGAGATCTTCGGGACTTTCGATATCTGAAAGCATGACAGCTACACCCCATTCTCTAAGTAGGACAGCAAAGCTTTTTCCTGTAACAGTTTCGATCAGATCTGCATGCTCTTTTGTAGTATACATTATGTCATGTAAGACTTTAGCGCCACCGTAGTTTCGTGTTAGAAAAGTACCAAAAGCACTAACTTTTGAGTAGTCTGGGATGCTATTATTCCATGTTGTCAATGAGAGTGTAGGATCTTCGTTGAATGCGGGGTATCTTCCGTTGACATTGTCCGGGTCTCCAGCACTACCATCTGTGAAGACTACATTTCTTGGACCATTGTGCTCGATCTTGGTTGCCACAAGATCCTCTGTGGTCTCCGCCAGCATTTCAGCTATCCAGATATCATGTTCCGAGTCTCGTATAACAAATTTCTGATAAAACTCTATCATATGTGTAAATTCATGTGCTAGGGTTGAGTAGGTCTCTTTTTGCCAATATCCCTCATTCTCGGTATTGGCATACATGACGGAGTCGATATAGAACATAACCCTTTTATTTGAACCGGAGTTGGTGCTTGTTGTATAGTTGTCTTTTGGGTAGAAGTAGCCCATTGTTCCACCATTTTTACTATTGTCGTTATCAATATCAGTCAGTAGTATTGTGATTTCATCATCGGAACCTATGAGATTGCTGTATGTATCTGCAGCATAGTCACCCCACTCCTCCCCATAGATATTGGTCACCCAATCATAGATATCGTTGTTTGAACCTGCTTTGAGGAAGGTATCTGCCAGATTATCAACCATTTCCTGTGTGATACATGTCTCTTTCTCGCATCTAGAACCAAAGCTGTCATCAGAAACCCAAATATTGAGTGTCTTGTCTCCAAATGCTGTCGAGACTGTGACTACTTTTTTGGCTGTTGCAGCTGTTTTGTTGCTGGTGTCGTCGGCGTCAAGATAGAAATCTTTTCTATCTCCAGATACATCTTTGTTTAGTCTGGTTGCTGCTGGGAGTAGCTTACTTTTTCTGTTGTCTACTCTTTTGTCTAGACCCCTGTTGAAGTTTGTGATATAGGCAGGTGCATGGAGGATTTTTGGGCGAGAGGAGGAGGTATCTCTGAAGAGCGTTCTTTTATTTTGCTTGACAGGAGTCATCTTGGCGTTGTGCGTAATGGTTGGATCTGACGCTTCGGATTTGTCTGAGTTTGTCAAGAGGATATAGAGGTCTTTATGTGTGCTTCCAAGTTTAATCGTTTTTTGCAAGGCACCACCTTTCCCTAGACTCTCTACCTGATAATCCTCAGTGATGTAAATAGCATCAGGATCAGCTCCTACCTCTATAGTTATGGTTGCGATGCTGGAATCATCTGTTCCGTCAGATACTTTGAAATCAAAATGGTCACTTCCTGTGTAATCCGCATCCGGTGTGTATGTCAGATTTGGTGCGGTACCGCTAAGTGCACCATGAGAGGGGGTGGATGTGCGGGTGTAGCTAAGCACATCACCATCGATATCTGATGCGCTCAATACAATCTGCTTGGCTGTTTCATAGGCTACAGAAATCTGCGCGCCGGCTGCTACTGGTCTATTGTTGGATTTTGAGGCATCATCGGGGTCACCATCGATGGCATCGATCACGCCATCACCATCACTGTCCTCTATCCAGTCTTCAAGGTGGCTACTCTCTGTATCTCTAACATATTCATTAAGTACATTGATATTGTTGTTGTTCGCTTCGAATATGCCAGCATCATGATAGTCTTTTATGCTGGGTTTTTCGCTAGAACTTCCTGTTGCATAGGCAGCTATTTTAGCAACAGCCTTGTCTTTTGGAGAAATAGTAGGAGCTCCGCCACCCCCACAGCCAACAAGAAGCACTGAGAGTATCGTAAGTATTGCAGAGGTGAGTTTTTGTTTCATAAAAGTCCTTATTTGGTAAGATAGTATCATTGATTTAGTCTATTATCATCAATAATTGTGAATGAATGTGAGATTATATCAAAAAAAATGTCAAAAATGTTAAAATGAAGAGGAGGTAAGGATAAGAATCACAGGAGACCATATTCCTGTGATAAAGGGTAGGGTTTATCGAATGATCTCGAAAGGATTCTCTACGACCTTCTTTCTGTCTATGACATAAGGAATCAGTGCGGTTTGTCTCGCTCTTTTGATCGCTACAGTGACGAGCTCTTGGTGACGCTTGCAGTTGCCTGTCAATCTTCTAGGCATGATCTTGAATCGCTCGCTCAGACTGAACTTGAGTGAATTGAGATCTTTGTAGTCGATGAACTCAACTTTTTGCTCACAGTATTTACAATATCTTTTTTTAAATTTTCTTCTTTCGGCCATTATTTACTCCTAAAATGGTATTTCATCTTCATCGATGTCTATTTCCGGGACCTGATGGGCAGGTGCGGGCTGGCTCTGAGGTGCAGATGTCTGAGGCTGCGCGGGTGGCTGGTTGTAGCTGTTGTTCGCTTGACCTCCGCCGTATCCACCGCCTTGCTGACCTGCATTGTCACCTTTGTTGTCGAGCATTTTCATGGTCTCGACAGTGACTGAGTGCTTGCTTCGCTTGCTGCCATCCTGGGCGGTCCATTGCTCTAGTACGAGACGACCATCTATCAACACTTTGCTTCC
>JALVVQ010000100.1 GCA_027023325.1 Campylobacteraceae bacterium
TGACGACATTGAAGGTATCATAGAATCTAAGTGCCTCTTTCAGGTCACCCTGTACCATTACTCTGGTGGCGACTTTGGCAAGGGGGACACCCGTTGCCTTGCTGACAAACGGTACCGTTCGGGATGCCCTTGGGTTTACCTCGATAAGGTAGATTTCATCTTTGTGGATTGCATACTGGATATTCATAAGACCTACCACACCAAGACCCAGTGCGATCTTTGCGGTCTGCTCTTTTACCTCTTCTTGGAGTGCCATGGAGATACTGACTGGAGGTAAAGAACAGGCAGAGTCACCGGAGTGAATACCGGCCTCTTCGATATGTTGCATCACTGAGCCGATATAGACATCTTTGCCATCACAGATCGCATCCACATCAAGCTCGATAGCATTGTCCAGGAACTTGTCTATCAATACCGGTGCATCATGGGAGACAGCGACAGCTTCATCCATATATTGTGTAAGATCTTCATCTGAATAGACCGTTTTCATTCCGCGCCCACCAAGGACAAAGGAGGGGCGCACAAGTACAGGATAGCCAATACGATTGGCAACCACAAGTGCCTTGTCTTTTTCAAACACGGTACCATTATCAGGCTGCTTGAGCCCTAATTCATTGATAAAGGTAGAGAAGAGTTCTCTGTCCTCTGCGAGGTCAATGACTTTGGCTGTGGTGCCAGAAATCTTTGCACCAATGGCCGTCAGGCTTTTGGCAAGTTTCAGGGGTGTCTGTCCGCCAAAGTGCACGATCACGCCATCTGGATTCTCGAGTTCGATCACATTTCTCACATGCTCGAAGTCGATCGGCTCAAAGTAGAGGATATCGGAAGTATCATAATCGGTAGAGACAGTCTCAGGGTTGCAGTTATACATGATGGATTTGATACCCATATCTTCCAGAGCAAAGGCCGCATGCACACAACAGTAGTCAAACTCGATGCCTTGACCGATACGGTTGGGGCCGCCACCGATGACCAAGACCTTGCGGTCTTTGGAATTAGGAGTGAGGAGTGAGGAATGAGGAGTTGGTAGTTTTGTGATGTTTGTGGTCGAATAGAGGTACGGAGTCAATGCTTTGAACTCAGCAGCACAAGTATCCACTTCATTGTATTCGAGAGCTACACTCATTTTGTCTCTTGCTGTATAGATGTCATTTTCTGTAAGGCTTAGCCCCTCTTTTGCATTGATTACTTCAGCGATCATAGCGTCGGAAAAACCTTCGGATTTGACTTGGCGGAGCCTTGTCGCATCTGAGAGCAGAGCGATATCCATCTCTTTTTCTCGGAGAGCCAACTCTTCAAGCTGGTAAAGGAACCATCTGTCTATTTTGCAAATATCAAAGATTGCATCAACGCTCATGCCGCGTCTCAGACCTTCAAATACATAGAGCATGCGGTTTTCATTGGGGCGACGAATCTCTCTTATCAGTTCCTCTTCATCACATTTGATAGGGTTAAATCCTATGAGCCCTGTCTCTAGTGAACAGAGTGCCTTCTGGAAGGATTCTTTAAAAGTACGACCAATACTCATCGCCTCACCTACGGATTTCATGGCAGTAGTCAATGTAGAGTTTGCAAGAGGAAACTTCTCAAAAGTAAATCTTGGAAGTTTTGTGACAATGTAGTCAATGACTGGCTCAAAGGATGCCGGAGTGCCAGTAATGTCGTTGGTGATCTCGTCAAGGGTAAATCCAACAGCCAGCAGTGTGGCTACTTTGGCAATAGGATAGCCTGTCGCTTTAGATGCAAGGGCAGAGGAGCGGCTGACTCTTGGGTTCATTTCGATGACAATCATGCGCCCTGTGTCGGGATTGATGGAAAACTGCACATTGGACCCCCCTGTATCTACCCCTATTTCACGCAAGATTTTAAAAGAAGCATCACGCATATTTTGGTACTCTTTATCCGTGAGTGTAAGGGCAGGGGCGATAGTGATGCTGTCTCCTGTATGGGTACCCATCGGATCGAAGTTTTCGATGGAACAGACGATGATACAGTTGTCTGCTCTGTCGCGAATGACTTCCATTTCGTACTCTTTCCAACCAAGCAGAGACTCCATAATCTCAATTTCATTGATGGGCGAGGCATCGAGTCCCTCTTGGGCTAGTTTTCTAAATTCGTCTATGTTGTACGCGACACCAGAGCCACCCCCTGCCATGGTAAAGGATGCTCTGGATATCACAGGAAATCCTATCTCCTTGGCACGGGTGAGTGCCTCTTCGAGTGTGTAGGCGTTGGCACTCTTTGGTAAGTCCATGCCGATTTTGATCATCGCTTCATTAAACAGTTGCCTGTCTTCACCTTTCTTGATAGCCTGCGGATCGGCTCCCAAGAACTTGATACCTTCTAGCATCCCGGCATCATGCATATCCATGGCTACATTCAGGGCAGTTTGTCCACCCATTGTCGGCAAGATTGCATCTACATTCTCCTGTTTGATAATTTTAGAAATTATCTCTGGAGTGATAGGCTCGATATAGGTTCTGTCTGCAAACTCAGGATCTGTCATGATGGTTGCAGGGTTAGAATTGATCAGCACAACCCTATAACCCAGCTCTTTAAGTGTTTTGGCAGCTTGTGTACCGGAGTAGTCAAATTCACAGGCTTGTCCGATGACAATTGGACCTGATCCTATCAGTAAAATGGTTTTGATATCTTCGCGTTTTGGCATATGGGGAGTACCTCTAATTTTAGTTGTGTATTATACACAAAAGTAGTGTATTTTTACCTAAAGATATCCAGTGGGTTTCTTCTTTGCGGCTCCCTCTTGAGGGGCGCCTGTGTTGTCTGTGGTGGGATACGCTCTACACGGGTTTTTCGTGTATGTCGTTTTGCTTGGTTTTTTTTCTGTTTTGCTTTACGTTTTGCTTTACGTTTTGCTTTTGGTTTGTCTGGTGCAACAGGAGCGATATCGATTTTTTCTTTGGGAATTTCAAACTCGCTTAGATCCACCTCTGATTCTTTGGTTTGCAATGTTTTTGGGATGCTTATGACATTTTCTTCGGTGGTTTTCTTCGCTTGATTTTCATAAGAGTAGTTACTGTCTTCGAATGAACTATTCTGTTCATAATAAGAGGTAAGGCGTGGGGTTGTGTCGGTAATAAGGAAAAAGAAATCAGGGTGCAGTGTGTCGGAAAAAGACTTTATATAAGCTGTTTTATAGCTATTTTCCACCTTGACACTTTCGACAATGCCTACGGGAATATTACTGAAAAATATATGGTCAAGCCCGCTGGTCTCAACTCTGTCTCCCATCTTGATATTTGCCCACTTGGGTATATACTTGATGAGCATATTTTCTTTGTCGACACCCTGCACGATGCCAGGTGTTCGATTTTTTCCAATAAAAACAGAAAATCTACATCGTGGATTAGAACTGAGATATCCGTATAGATTTCCATTTTTAAGTACAGCAGTGCCGCCTACGGTATTGTTTTGTATGAGTCCGTATACATGCTTTTCTTTGAGAACGCTTTTCTTGGGAGGCGTGAGCAGTACTTCATTGAAGCTGTTGAGCTTTATATAGGAGATGGTGTCTACTAGGGTGATACTCTTATAGGGAAGTTTTTCCAATGAAGGAAGTTTTTTGTAAAGATTGCTGACCTGCTGCAGATAGAGTGTCTGATCCAAAAGGTATTTTTTGAGTACCTTGTTCTCTTTGGTCAATTTCTCAATATTCTCTTTTTGGAAAATGTAGCTTTTGCTTCTGTCTTCTACCTGTTGTGTAACCTGTTTGTAAAATTGCTTGACTGGATTGATAAAAGTTAAAATGGTATTGTGGACAGTTTGGTTCTTTTGTGAGATAATTACAAAAAGTGCCACGAGTAGAAGCAGAAAGAAGAGTACCCGTGACTTCATGATGGAGGTTACTCCTCAAAGGTGGTCTGTTGTAGAAGATCAAGTTCGTCTAGCACTTTTCCTGTGCCTTTGGCGACTGCCAAGAGGGGATCTTCCGCTATATACACAGGCAGCTTGACTGCGTCAGATAGATATTTGTCTAGTCCTCTGATCAGTGCGCCACCGCCAGTGAGGACAATACCATTTTCGACGATATCTCCTGCCAGATCCGGTGGTGTCTCCTCTAATACGGATTTGAGTGCCTCGGAAATCTGTCTGAGTGGCTCCGTCATGGCTTCTCTGATATGTTCGCTGGTAATCTCTATAGAGGTAAGTATGCCTTCTACCTGATCGCGACCACGAACGATGGTGATCAGATCTTCATCGAGCTTGATTGCTGTACCAATCTTTATCTTGAGCTCTTCGGCAACTCTGTCACCAATCAAGAGGTTGAATTTTCGTTTGACATAGTCGGTAATGGCAGCATCTAGCTTGTCACCTGCGACTCTGAGAGACTTGCTGAGTACCAGTCCACCCAGTGAGATGACACCGATCTCTGTGGTACCTCCACCGATATCGACAACTAAGTTGCCATTAGGGTCTTTGACTGGAAGCCCTGCACCAATAGCTGCTGCCATAGGCTCTTCTATCAGATAGACAAATCTGGCTCCGGCATTTAAGGCAGAATCTCTGACAGCCTTTCGCTCAACCTGTGTCAATCCATAGGGTACGCAGATAATGATACGAGGAGAAGAGACACCTCGACCATGTACTTTCTTGATAAAGTACTTGATCATCAGTTCTGTGGTTCTGAAATCAGCAATGACACCGTCTTTCATGGGTCTGATTGCTTTGATGTTGCCCGGTGTTTTTCCCACCATGTCTTTGGCTTCCTGCCCTACAGCAAGAATAGTTTCCTGTCCATGCTTATTGACCTGTATTGCCACCACGGAAGGCTCATTGATACTGATTCCTTGTCCTTTGATAAGCACCAGCGTATTAGCCGTCCCCAAATCTATTGCCAAATCCTTGGAAAAAGAGCCGAACAGTCTTTTTAATAATCCCATAGTTGTTTTCCTTCTTTATGCACTTTTTTTATTTTTTAGATAGAGTGGCTCTGTACCTTTGCTGACCACATCGGAAGTGATGACTATTTCATACCCCTCCAGCTCTGGCAAAGAGTACATTATATCCAAAAGTATCTCTTCCATAATTGAACGTAAGCCTCTGGCACCTGTTTTTCTGTCAATTGCTTTTTGTGCAATGAGAGAGAGCGCCTCCTCCTCAAAGGTTAAGGTGGCATTATCAAGTGCAAAGAGTTTTTGGTACTGTTTAAGAATTGAGTTTTTGGGTTCAGTCAAGATGCGTACCATATCCTCTTTGGTGATTTGACTCAATGTAGCAAAGACATGTAGTCTTCCGATGAGTTCAGGAATAAGCCCAAAATGCACCAAGTCATCTGGTTCGACTTGGTGAACGAGATTTTGCTCTTCACGCTTGCTTCGCTTCTTCTGACCAAAGCCCATGGTATTATCGCCAAGTCTTCGTTTGATGATATCTTCCAATCCGTCAAAGGCACCACCACAGATAAAGAGGATATTGGTCGTATCAATTTGAATAAACTCTTGGTTGGGATGTTTTCTTCCTCCTTTGGGTGGGATATTGACCAAAGAACCTTCGATGAGTTTGAGGAGTGCCTGCTGTACACCTTCGCCAGAGACATCTCGTGTGATAGAGCGATTCTCTCCCATTCTGGCAACCTTGTCTACTTCATCGATAAAGACGATACCCTTTTCAGCTCTCTTGACATCATCATCGGCAGCTTGTAGTAGTTTGGTCAGAATATTTTCCACATCCTCCCCAACATAGCCTGCTTCAGTAAGATTGGTTGCGTCCGCAATCGCAATAGGCACATCCAAAAATCTGGCGATGGTTTGTGCCAGTAGGGTTTTCCCGCTTCCTGTGGGTCCAATAAGTAGAATATTAGACTTTGCAATTTCTACATCATTGTCTGCTTCATCCTTGAAGAGTCTTTTGTAGTGGTTGTAGACAGCGACAGCGAGTGTCTTTTTTGCCTCATCCTGTCCAATCACATACTGATTGAGTTTTTCATTGATCTCTTTTGGTAGAAGCAAATTAGGGCTGAAGTCACTATTTATCTCCTGCTCCTCTTCGCCAAAGAGTATCTTGTAGGCAGAGACCACACAGTTAGAGCAGATATAGGCATCACTGCCGGCGATGAGGGGATTGTCCGCATTTTCCGGACTTTGACAGAAGCTGCATTTTTTACTTGGCATTGTTTTTCCTTTTGAAAGGGATTCCTCGTTTGGAATCCGCAATAAATCTATAAAGTATTTTACATACAGTAGGCTGTTGGATCTGCAGCGCGCTGAGTGCTTGTTCTTTGGGTGATGCATTTGTGAAAAGCTGTATATAGGCCTTTTTGATATCAGTGACCTCTTCAGCGGAAAGATATTTATCCAGAGATGCTTGGTGAAGCCCGGTAATCTTGGCACGGTTACCTTCGGCAGTGCAATAGGGGGGAAGATCCTGAGTAAGTGCCGCGCCATCTGCAAGAGAGGCAAAGTTGCCGATTTCTACAAATTGATGTACGGCTGCATCTTTTCCAAAAATGACATGTTCTCCAACGATCACATGACCACCTAGTGCAGCATCCTCTTGCATGACACAATGGTTTGCCATCTGGACATCGTGTCCGATATGTATGCCGTCTTCTAACTGATTATTGTCACCCACTGTTGTTGTTAGACCACCGTGCTCTGTGCCTGCAGTGATAAAAGTATGGCTACCGATGCGGTTATTGTCTCCAATGAGAAGTCCTACTTTGTCAGAATTTGTCCTAATGTCTTGTGGTGCTGTTCCCAAGACACTATGGGTATCAATACTATTATTGTCTCCGATAGTGGTATTGCCATCTAGTATCACATGGGAACCAATAATATTGTTTTTGCCTATTACGACATGCTTTCCTATAAAACAATAGTCTCCTATGGTGCTTCCTTCACCGATGGTGGCACCCGCCTCAATAATGGCTTTACTTTCAATCATATTCAAGCTATCTGACCTACTATTTGTCTACAATCATGGCTTTAAGTTCCGCCTCAGCTACCAGCTTCTCGTCCACATATGCTTTGGCAGCAAGCTGCCAGATAGCACCTCTATGTTTGAGCACCGTGATGCGATAGATGAGTTGATCCCCTGGTGTGACAGGTGCACGAAATTTTGCCTTGTCTATACTCATGAAATAAACCACTTTATCCTCTGCGTTCACGGCATCCGCTTCGCTAAGGCTTTTGAATGCCAAGATGCCGCCTGCCTGTGCCATTCCTTCGATAATCATGACACCTGGATAGATAGGGTGATCGGGAAAATGCCCCTGAAAGACTGGTTCAGAGATAGAGACATTTTTGTACCCTTCTATAAAAGTCGCTTTATCTATCTTGGTAACACGGTCGACGAGTAGAAAAGGGTATCTATGTGGAAGAATCCTCTGGATATCCATGACGGTAAGGGGCATGATTTCGCCTTTCTGTTTTTGATTGATATTTTATCCAAAAGTATGTAAATCTATGGTTAGGGAAGAAGAACGAGCCTTTCCTGTACATCTTCGTAGGTGGTGGCATCAAGATAGAGTTCTATCTTGCCTTCGAGATGTTTATCGGTGACGATCACTGTGCTCAAATCATAGGCTGTTGTCACCAGTGACTGTCTGACCTTGAGTTCAGTTTCAAAAGAGGGGGGATGATAGAGTAGTGCTGTTACCGTCTGATAGTTGGTCTGTGCCAGCGTGTTGTAGTGAGAGAGTGAGATACATTTGACTTCATCTCTGCTGAGATGCTGCAGTGCACCGGTTTGATAAGCGATACGACCTCTGCTATAAGTTTTTTTGAGCGTAGAGTAGGGGAGAAAATGGGCAGGAATGACTTCTTTTCGTACTTTGAGCCACCCCTGCAGTAGCCGCCAGTTGAGGAAGCGCTCTTTGATAATGCGGTAAGGTTGATCTGTCTCCTCAAGCTTCAATCGTTCCTCATAGAGTGCGATACGTGCTTCTATGGATTCGGGCTGTACCTGTCCGGAGATCGGTGTGAAGAGCTCATCAGCCAGCCTCTGTTGCTGGGCTCTTTGTATGGTGAGTCCATAGAGGCAGCCGCAGTAGTCCTGCCTGTAGAGCTGTGCCTCTTTTGCCAGGATATTCTGCTCTTGCGTACCGGAAGCTTTGCGATAGTCCGGAGCGACAAAAGTGACACCAAAGTGTGTGCCCAATGCATCACCGGCCTGCTTGAGCTGTTTGAGGGATTTTTTAGGAGAGGTCAACAGGGTAGAGGTAAAACTACCTTCACCCAGTTCGGCTGCTTTCTGCGCTGAGACTTCAAACCTGCGGTCAAAACAGACTGCACAACGGCTGCCTTTTTCGGGTTCATGTTCTAGGCCGCGTACGGTCTCCATCCATAGTGCAAAGTCATACATGCCTTCTATCAGTGTGATACCCAGTATGCGGCAGCTTCGCTTAACATCCAGAAGCCTCAGATAGTATTCGCTATAGGGGTGAATATTGGGGTCATAAAAGAAACCGATCAGCTTCTCATCTGGGTAATCTGCTTGAAGTTTCTGGAGGAAGTAGTGGCTATCCACCGCACAGCAGATATGGACTAGCACGGACGCTTCCTTTGGGAAAAGGTGCATCGTGCATCGTGCCTAGCATAGAGTGTGATTTTCATCCCCACTTCAACCCTGTGAGAAATCCTGCGATCGCACTGCCACCACCAGCAAAGGTAAAGCGACCCAATCGTTCCTGCAGGAATCCGGCAAATGTCTTGAAGGCACTGGCACCGGCAGTGACGGTACTGTCGAGATTGCCTTCATTGATGGCTATCACCCCTTTGCTCTCAAGCACAAATAGTGCTACCACAACCAGCCCCATTAGTATCAGTATCACTTTGAAGCTCTTCTTGAGGAAATACCCGACAGAGAGTCCGACCAAAAAGCCCGAACCCATCTCAAGATAGGGGAGTTCTAGATTCATGCCGTGTAGTTTTTCTTCCATAGGAGCCCCAATTGATATTTTTTCATATTATACACTTTAAATCTTAAGGGAAACTCTAAAACTGCTCTAAAAAGTGATCCAGTGTGTAGGCAAGATCCTCATCCAACTCCAGATTTTTACGCATCCATTTGAGATACCCCATATCCTCCTGAGCAATCTCTTCTATTTCCTTACCCTTATATTTACCAAACTTGAAGGTGCGCATCATAACAGGTGTCTGTGTGAGTGTCACCAGTTTTTCCATGACTTTTGCTTCAGGGAACTGCTCTTTGCAGCGCTGTGTCAGCCTGCTCAGTAGCAGCTTGAGGATCAGTACATCGCCTATGGCCTCGTGTGCCTTGATGGTGATACCCATCTTCTCTGCTTCTGCCTGCTCCTCTTCGTAGAGCTTGAGCGCATAGCGAAGATACTGGAGTCGGTGATAGGGGAGTTCGGGGAAGAGATGCTTGGCACAACGCACGGTGTCAATCAGTTGGCACTGGTTGGCAAAACCCTCTTTCTCTACCATGCCCAGATCGAAAGCGATGTTATGGGCTATGAGGTAGTTTTCGGGTTGATTGAGTGCACTGAGTCTTTTGGCGAAGGAAGTCTCCTGATAGAGGGGTTTGTCAGCAATGGTCTCTGGTGTGATATGGTGCACTTCCATCGCCTCAACAGAGATTGCATGGCTTGTACTACAGAGTTCATCATAGACCTCTACCTCCTTGTTTTGAAAGACCATTGCACCCAGCTGAATGATGCGATCCTGTTCTTGATTTCCCGTGGTTTCTGTATCAAAGAGTATGTAGGCAGCCATGATTTTCCATTTTGTTTTTGCCATCATACCAAAACTTGTTATTTTATTGGCTTTTTGTGCTATAATTGTTGGTGCGACATGCATTGAAAAAGTCAAACCCATTGTGAAGTGGGGACGAAAAGCTATGGGACTCGGAATATATGCGAGTTTGCCAGGTTACCAGTTGGATTCGTAGAAAATACTTCTGTAGACTCTCTTCTTTTCAATCAATCTGTGCCTGTGTCGTCTTTACTAGCAAGGAGACTATAGTGATATTTTATAAAAATATATTAAAAGCGATGTTTTTTTTAGGCTTTATGGTCAATCATGTAATAGCAATGGAGATCAAAAATTTTTCACAGGCAGTCGATGTGGCTGGAAAACAGAGGATGTTTACACAGAGAATGCTAAAAGACTATACGATGGTGGGAATGAAAAACCATTTTGGCAACGCTGAAAAGGATTTAAAAAATATAGTAGCGGCATTTGAGGATCATATGCAGTCATTGTATGATTTCACCACAGATACTGAGACAAAAAAGAGTATTGAGGTCTCACAGAAACTCTGGATACCGGTAAAAGTGATGCTTAAAGCAGTGCCTACCAGAGAGAATGCCAGAATATTACAGGTCAAACTCGAAGGGCTGCTTGAGGCTGCAGACAAAACCACAAAAATGTTTGCAAAGCTCACAGGTAAGAAATCAGGAGAGATTATTAATATATCAGGGCGACAAAGAATGCTCTCTCAGCGTATCGCTAGTCTCTATATGATGAAATCATGGGGGATTAGCGATCCTGAGTTCAAGACGAAAATGAATGCTGCTGTGAAGCTCTTCAGTAATTCTCACAAAAAGCTAAAAAAATACGAAAAAAATACATCTGAGACTATAGCGCTTCTACAGAAAGTAGAGAGGAACTTTATGTTTTTTGAGATGATGCGCGACTCTGCAATCTTTATCCCTACGCTGCTATTCAAAAAATCGATGACCATCCTCAAAGATATGAACAGTGCCACAGGACTCTATGCCAAGATAGGGGCAGCAGAGTAATTTTCTGCCCTATAATTTGATGGTTTTTTTGTCTGCCAGACACATAGAAAAGTGTTTTTCGTAATAAGCAGCCTCGTTGGCAAAAAGAACATAGCGACTCTCCTTTCCTTCGTAGCAGATATCTTTGCCCTCGAGTGATACAAACAGGGGATCTCCTTTTGATACCTTTGCATAGCCATTGTCTTGAAGTGTAGGATGCAGCATGGCTGTGATGGCACCCTCTTTGTTGCGGGGGTAATCAATCAGTGTTACATGGTCGTAGATCTCTACTTCTGTATAAGATTGAGCCTCTCCACTATTGTATAACTCGACAAAATCAAGCAGTGCCTGTATGACCTTCTCTGTCCCGAAAAACATATCTGCTCGAAGTACACCTTGGGGAATGGGTCCCACCTCTATGGTGATGCCATGTGGCGGGATGGAGCTGACAAAAGAGGCATCATCTGTGTCACCATTCCAGCGAAAGATATTGAGTTCCGGAATCTGTGCTTTGGCGTAAGCGATGGCTTGCCAGGTCAGGGGATCTTTGGTGCTGACACAGATGGAGAGTCCCATATCAGAAGTAGTGGTATGCAGATCAATGACCAAATCAACCGCTGTCTCATCGCTGCCTTTTGGGCCTAGTTTCTGATTGATGACCTTGGAGAGAGCATCTTCATAGGCAGTGGCACTGTAGTCATTGAGCGCCTCCAATGTAAAGGTTCGGTTGAGGTCTTTATCTACATAGCGGGTGCATTGCTTGATCGCACCGACATTGGTATGCATGCAGAGTGTTTCAAAACTCTCTCTTTGTACAAGCTCAGGGTGAGCGAGGAATTTTTGTACGAGGTAGACCCCTGTGAGTTCATTGCCATGTGTGCCGCCAGTGAGTGCTACTTTTCGGATAGGGTGATCCATAAATTACTCCTTGTGTGTTCTTTGCTGCAGATTATACCCAAAAGAGCAATAAAGTTACAATTGAGATATTTTTTAGAAACAATTATGGGATTTAAGAGCAAATTTATGCTGATTTGGTGATAATTATTACTGAAAGAAATGTAGGTACAGCGTATAGGAATGTGGTATACCACAATGGTGTCCTGATCAAAACATTAAAGGAGAAACAATGAAAAAGATCACATTAGCATTGGCTGCGATCGCAGTCTTAGGTTCGGTAGGGGTAGCAAAGACCCTCAAGGTGGGGTTGGCATCGGGGGCGCTCAGCATGGATCCCTATGCACACAACGAGACAGCGACCAACTCGATCTTGTCCAATCTCTTTGATCCACTTGTCTCGTTTGACAAAGATATCAAAACACATCCGGCTCTGGCAGAGTCATGGACCAATCCAGACCCTAAGACTTGGATAATAAAACTGAGAAAAGGGGTGAAGTTTCATAATGGAAATGCCTTTAATGCAGACGATGTTGTGTTTTCCTTTAATCGTATCAAGACCTGGAACAAATCAGGATTCAAGGGTAAGGTCAGTGCGATCGAGTCTGTAGAGAAGGTGGACGATTTTACCGTTAAATTTACCACTACCAAGCCTTTCCCTGTCTTTCTTAGAAAGCTTACCTATGTGAGTATCTTGGATAAGGAGACACTAGAGGGTAAAGATGACCAATGGATCGGACTGCATCCTGTCGGAACAGGCGCCTACAAACTGGACTCTTGGAGCAAGGGTGATCATATCGCAATGAGTGCCAATACAGACTACTGGAGAGGCAAGCCAAACTTTGACAAGGTGCTTTTCAGACCATTGACCAACAACGCTACGCGTGTAGCAGCGATCTTGAGTAATGAGGTAGATATTATCAACCGTGTGCCTGTGGTCGATGTGAATCGCGTGAAAAACAATGACAAACTCAACTTCTTTGTGCAGCCTGGGCTACGACTCATCTATCTACAGATGGATCAGGACAGAGATATGACCAAATTTATCAAGACCCATGATGGGAAAAACCCCTTCAAGGATATCCGAGTCAGACAGGCACTCTACTATGGTATCAATGAAGATGCAATTATTAAATATGTCATGAAGACTTTTGCGGCGCCTGCGGCACAGATGAGCCCGAGTGCAGTCTTTGGTCATGATGATAGCATCACGAGACCCAAGTTTGATCCAGCCAAGGCCAAAGCATTGCTGGCAGAAGCAGGGTATCCAGATGGATTTGAAGTACAACTTGATGCGCCAAATAACCGCTATATCAATGATGCGCAGATTGCTCAGGCAGTAGCATCGTCCTTGGCAAAGATCGGTATCAAAGTCAAGGTCAATGCCACACCAAAATCTACTTTCTTTAAAGCAGTAAGAAACAGAGATACCAGCTTCTTCCTGATCGGATGGGCAAGTAGTGATGGGGATGCAAGTTCTGTACTCGATGGCGTGGTACACTCTACGGATGATAAGAAAGGCTACGGACGATACAACAGAGGCGGGTTTGCAGATCCTGTAGTGGATAAATATATTGAAGACTCGGCAGGTATCATGGATCCCGCAGCGAGACTCAAAGCACTTCAGGCAGCACAGAAGATCGCTGTGGTAGACGATCAGGGGTTTATTCCTCTCCATTATCAGGTAGATATCTATGCTTCAAGCAAGAAGATTCATTTCGAGCCCAGAACAGACAGTCGTATCTGGGCATACGATATCAAGTAGACCACTATGGCACCCCCTCTTTTGGGGTGTTGTTCCTAGTGAATCCTCTGGATAGTTGTTCAATACTGCTACTGAGAAACTGTCGATTTTCCAGAGGATTCTATTTTAGCACATACACGGAAATGTAATGACAAAATATATACTCAATAGACTGTTTCACTCTGCACTGGTGATGTTCACGATCAGTTTTATCGTGTTTTTTATCATGTTCAAGGCAGGTGATCCTGTCGAGCTCATGCTTCCTCCTGATGCGACACAGCAAGATGTGATCGATATGCGTATAGCACTGGGGATCGACAAAGGCTTTCTTGTACAGTATAAAAACTTCTTGGTCAATGTCTCTCATGGCAATCTAGGCAACTCCTTTATCTATGGGCAGCCTGCACTAGATATCGTCTTTGAACGAATGCCTGCGACAATGGAATTGGCGGTGATCGCGATGGTCATTTCGATACTGGTGGGTATCCCGCTAGGTATTATCTCGTCGATACGGCCCAACTCGATAGTGAGCAGGATTATCATGTTCTTCTCTTTAGCGGGCATTTCGGTGCCCGTATTTTGGACAGGGATGATACTGGTGTTGATATTTTCCGTCATCCTGGGTGTGCTTCCGAGCTCTGGCAGGGGAGAGGTCTATCTGTTTACTTCAGCCTTTACCTGGGATGGATTCAAGCACCTGATTATGCCTGTAACAACACTGGCGGTCTTCCAGCTGGCACTGATCTTGCGACTGACAAGAACAGGGATGATGGAGGTGCTGATGCAGGACTATATCAAGCTTGCCGCAGCCAAAGGGGTGCCGCGAAGGGTCATTGTCTATTACCATGCGCTTAAAAACACCCTTATACCACTCATTACCATCATTGGTATTCAGTTTGGGCAGTTGGTGGCTTTTACCATCGTGACCGAGACGATCTTTGCATGGCCGGGGACAGGCAAGCTGATTATTGACTCTATTCAGAACCTCGATCGCCCCATCGT
>JALVVQ010000101.1 GCA_027023325.1 Campylobacteraceae bacterium
AGTGCATGGAGATGGTTGAGTATTTTCATCATCAACCTGCTTTTTTTTCTTTCGTTCCATATTGACATACAGCTGCTCGAAGGTACACTCAATGGTTCGAGGCTTTTTGGATTTCATCTGATAGATCCCTTTACTGCACTGGAAATTTTTGCCGCTGAGCATCATTTTCATATCAATGTTATCATTGGAAGTGGCACACTGATCATCTTCTATTTTCTGGTAGGAGGCAAAGCCTATTGTTCATGGGTCTGCCCCTATGGTTTTCTCAGTGAGATAGGAGAATACATTCACCAGAAATTGATACGAAAAAGAATCATCAAAGAGCATAAGTTCAATCCCTATATCCGCTTTATCTTTTGGGCTATATTTCTTGTGGCTGCGGCGATTGACAGTTATCTGGTTTTCGAAGTCATTAACCCTATTGGCTACCTCAGTCGGGCAATCACCTACGGGTGGAGTCTGGCGTTTATTTGGGTACTCGTCGTACTTGGTATTGAGATATTTTATTCCAGAAGAGCCTGGTGTAAATATGTCTGTCCTGTAGGAACCACCTACAACATGATCGGCTGGGTCGGCATGACAAAAGTGCAATGGGACATGAACAAGTGTGACCACTGCGGCGCCTGTCTCAATGCCTGCTTTGAAGACCATGTACTGGAATTTATCAAACCCAAACATGATAAAGAGCGAGCAGAAAAAGGCATAGAGAAACAGCTCGTCGTCAACGGAGACTGCACACTGTGTGGCAGGTGCTTTGATGTCTGCCATACCGATGCCTACAATTATGAGTTTAGACTGAAGGATTTGGTATAAATGTTAGTCGTAGCCAATGATGTAACCAAAAGCTTTATGGGTACCAAGGTACTGGACAAGGTCAACTTGACCATCAACGAAGGCGATCGCATCGCGATGATGGGTCCCAATGGTGCCGGGAAAACCACCATTGTGCGTGCACTACTCGGATTCTACCATATTGACAGTGGAGAGATACGGGTCAATGGGGCAGATCCCATTACACAGAGAGTAGAAGTACTCAAGCATATCAGTTTCATCCCACAACTTCCTCCGCCAGTGAGGCTCAGTCTCGAAGAGCTGCTCTCCTTTGTAGAAAAAAGTACAGCCATCCCAAGAGCAAAAATATTTCAAGAGTCAGAGAGGATGGATCTAGACCTTAAGAACCAGCTCCACAAACCATTTTTCAAGCTCTCCGGAGGGATGAAACAGAAACTCCTGATTGCTATTGCACTCTCTAAAAAAAGTAATCTGCTTATCTTTGATGAGCCCACAGCCAACCTCGACCCCAAGGGCAGAGAGAAATTCTATGAACTGCTTACGGAGATTGATCCCTCCTGCTCTACGCTTTTTATCACACATCGGCTTGACGAGATAGAGGGATTGGTCAATCGGCAGATTACTATGGATCTTGGAAAGGTGGTAGAAAATGAGAAGATTTAGTTTTCTTCTTTTTGCGCTTCTTGTTGCCTTTGGATTTTCGGGATGTGAAAAAAAACCTATCGGCGCAGTAGAGAAAATGCATTGGGATAGAGACATGTGCGAGCGTTGCAAGATGGCAATCAGTGAACGAAAGTTTGCCGCCCAAATCATCAATCCTACCACAGGGAATGTCTATAAGTTTGATGATCTTGGCTGCGCTACACTGTGGCTGGAAGAGGAAAAAATACCCTGGGCCGACAAAGCGATCATCTGGACGACTGATGCCAAGACAGGCACATGGATCGACGCCAGAAAGGCACATTATGTTGATGATGCCATTACCCCTATGGCCTATGGTTTTGCCGCATACAGCGACAAAACCCTACCAAAGGGTGCCGCACCCTATGGTTTTCCAGCTGTGGTAGAAAAGATCAAAATAATCGAGAAGAAAAATACAGAGAAAGTCAGGAGCTACTGATGAAAAATCTTTTACTAATTGCCTATCTGGATGTCAAGGAGTCTCTGCGCTCAAAATGGTTTTATGTCTACTCCCTGGTCTTTGGTGGGCTCATGGCACTCTTTTTTATCACAGGAGTTTCTGACTCAGTAGTGATGGGCTTTACCGGACTTAGCCGCATGCTACTTATCTTTATACAGGTGACCATCATTATTCTTCCGATCTTTATTTTGATCACTACCGTTAAATCTATCTCGGGTGACAGAGAGAGCAATGTACTGGAGTATATGCTCTCTTTTCCTGTCTCTTTGAGGGACTACTATTGGGGGAAAATGCTTGGGCGCTTTGCGACAGTCTTTCTGCCGGTATTTTTGGCATTGATGCTTGGTGTGGTTTTTGGCATGCTCAAGGGTGGTGCATTGCCCTGGAAAATGATTTTTCTTTACTCTGCCCTACTCTTCTCTCTGAGTTTTGTCTTTTTGGGATTGGCATTTTTGCTCTCAACCGTACTCAAATCAACCGATATTGCACTAGGTGCTTCTTTTGTGATATGGATCGTGCTGCTAGCCTTTATCGATATTGCGCTCATGGGTCTCATGCTACAAAACAGAGTAAGCGATGAAGCGATCATTACACTGGCGATGCTCAACCCCATAGAGGTATTTCGTATAGGTGCCATCTCACTGTTTGATCCGGAGCTGACAGTCATCGGGCCTGTCGCCTACTATCTTCTCGATACACTTGGTAGCACGCTGCTGATCGCCTATGCTTTTGTTTACCCTATCGTGATAGGATTGCTACTCTCCTATATGGGATATATTGCGTTTAGAAAAAAAGATTTATTATAAGGAAAATGATGAAAAAATACATCGCGTGGATACTATGTGGAGGGCTAGTAATGGCTGGACAGGTACAGCCTTTCAAGGCAAAATCCATACAACCGGCACAGCCTTTTACGGGCAAGATCACCCAGCTACAGCAAAAACTTGATCCCATGTTTAGCATCCCCTTGGACAAATACCCCAAATGGCATGCAGAGGCAATACTGAAAAATGGACACAAAGCAGAATTTATCTCAGTAAAATCCATGATGCAGGTCTACTTGCATCAGGACTATTTTCTCAAGCGTAAGCAGCTTGAAGACAAGATAGACAAAATCATAATCAAAGATTACCTTACCGGAGAAAAGAAAGATGCCAAAAATGCCGTCTATGTATTCGGCAGTAGGATTGTCGGTCCCCATGGAGATGACTTGATCCCCTTTGCAACAGAGACAAACGCGAAGCTTTTTATGATTAAAAACGGAGGCACAAAACTGTTGCCCTACGGCAAGATCACGGCAGGACTATTGCGCTACCTAGATATGTAAGTCATGAGATCAGAAACCCTATCTACCAAGGAGAAAAAATGACAAGACCAGAACCCATCAATGAAGAGATCGTACTTCAGAACAATATCTATATAGAAAGCGATACAGACACAAAGGGAATCATCACCTATGTCAATGACTATTTTGCAGAAATTTCCAGATACACAAAAGAGGAGCTCATAGGACAGCCTCACAGTATCGTGAGACACCCAGAT
>JALVVQ010000102.1 GCA_027023325.1 Campylobacteraceae bacterium
ATCCATGATCTGGGATTGCTTGTAAGTGAGGGGCTGATCCTCTCCATCGAACATCAGTTTCTTTCTCTCCAAGTCATAGCTGTAAAATTTACTCAATGGCACCACGGTTTGCGATGTGATATTTGCTATTTTTAGCAACCGGTCAATATGTAGTGTTAATTCTTTCAGATGAAAAGGTTTTTTTAGATAATCGTAGCATCCAAGTGCGTAGGCTTTGCTGATCTGTTCAATCTGTGTCATAGCAGAGATGAAGATTGTAGGCACAAATATTTTTTCTTTTTGCAGTCTTTCCAACAAAGAGAGCCCATCAATAGAAGGTGTATTGATATCAAAGATAAAAAAATCATAGGCAGCTTGTCCGATAGCAGTGTACGCCTCCTCTCCATCCTCATAGGCATCTACCACATATCCTGTCTCTTCTAGATACTCTTTGATCGCACCTTGCAGCATAATCTCATCTTCAAGCAGTAGCACTCTCATGGTCGCCTCCTTCAAAATAATAGTTAAAGACCGTTTTCTCCGTATCAGAAGAGACTCTTACCGCTACGCCCCCTGTATCACAGATGGACTTTACAATCTCAAGGCCAAGGCCAAACCCCTCCGCCTGACTCTCTTCCCGATGAAAAGGTTCAAAAATCTTTTCTGTGTCAGTAATCTGGGGAGAGTAGGTAGAAAATACTAGCACAATTTTCTTTTCTTCCCGATAGAGATTGATGTAAATATCTGTCTCCTTGCGTGCATACTTAATGGCATTGGAAAGATTGTTGTCTATGACACGCTGCAATTCGATATCACTAAAATAAATTTTCAATCCCGGCTCTACCTCGGCAATCATCGTATGCCTGTTCCCCGAAGCGATCTCCTGAAAGAACCGTATACGCTCAAGCAAAAAATCAGAAAAATCAATCCACTCTTTTTCATAATTAAATCTGTTCTTTTTCACCATATAGCTCAGATCATCGTAGAGTGTCGCTATCATCTTGGCACCCGCCTCTATATGCGACATGTAGCGATTCTCTCCGAATTTCATCCTGAAAATATCAATATGAGTCATGATCACCGCAAGAGGTGTATTCATCTCATGGATGGAGCGCCTGATAAACCGATCTTGTGCCTTGACAAGTGACTCACCGAAGCCTTTTTCTTTGGCAAGCAATTGATTTTGCTCCAGTAGATTTTGGGTTTTCTTCGCTACCTTCATCTCTAGCTTTTGATTGAGCTCTTTAAGATTTTCCTTTCGCTTGTGGATTTCATTCACCATACTGTTAATATATCCTACCATTTCTTTAAATTCCACAAACTTCACATCCCTGTCATCAATGAGAATGTGCTCTTCCGCTGCACGGCTAAAAAAATGATTAAATTGGATGATCTCTCTTCGTATCACATGATTGATCACTTTGACGCCAATCAATCCTATCACAAAAAGCAACAGCATAAGCGTGGCGATTTTCAAGAGATAATCCGTAAGCTTCTCTCTAAGTGCCTCTTTTTTGGTACTGATTACCTTATCTACTTCATCAAGATACACACCTGTACCCACCATCCAACCCCAAGGTTTAAATGCCTTGGCGTAGGAAATTTTTGGGCTGCGTTTCTTGGTGGTTGGTTTCACCCATGTATAGGTGACAAATCCACCTTTTTCTTGCATTGATACATCAATAAGATCTTTGATCACCTGCACACCATCAGCATCTCTGAATGTATAAAGATTTTTTCCGATATTGTAGGGCTGTACAGGATCAGAAAGACACACGCCCTTATCATTGTAGATAAAGATATAGCCTGTATTGTCCGGTCTGCCGTAAAGCTGAGAGATGGCATTGGTGATCTGACGCTTTAGCAGCCCTTCATCTACGGCATGTTTTCGGACATAGTACTCATTGGTAATAAATTTCAGTACACGGTTGACATCAAAAACAATACGCGCTTTCTGTTCTTTGATATAGTTATCACGTATGCGCTTTGCCTCCACATCAAAATGGCTATACTCACTGTAAACCACATAACTTGTAAATAGAAGCACCAGCAGAAAGATTCCCAACATTCCACGCATATAGATTGAAGTAATCGTTTGATTTTGGAAGATACTCAGGAGACGCTTCAGTTTATCCACTACGACGCCCTTTTTATATGTTTCATATTGAATGACCCCAGCCTATATCTCTCCCCGACAGCACATCTCAAAGAGCCTCTCGAAATCTTCTGCCGTTACAGGCATCGCGTTGCTTCCTGTTGAAGGATCAGCATAGGCGATTTTGGCGATTTCTAAAGCCTTTGCTTCGGGGATATCTGCTTCCACTAGCGTATGCGGTATCTCCAACTCTTTTCGAAGATCCAAAATATAGGCAATGAATCGTTCTGTTGAGGGATCTTCTATCCCCAAAAAGGTACACAGTGTCTCCATGCGCTCAGTGATTGCAGGGCTATTTTGTTTGAGGGCATAGGGCAGGATGATCGAATTGGCCAACCCATGCGGCATATTATAGAGGCCGCCCAGTGTATGTGCCAACGAATGGACAGAGCCTAGACCTTTTTGAAATGCCGTAGCTCCCATCATAGCAGCCACGATCATCTGCGCTCTGGCCATAGCGTTGTGCGGCTCATAGTAAGCGACAGGGAGATAGGTTTTGATCATGCGGATACACTCTATCGCAATCCCATCTGCCATCGGATGAAATCCTGGTGCCAGATAAGCCTCAATCGCATGTACCAGCGCATCAATCCCTGTCCATGCGGTGATATGCTTGGGCAAATTATAGGTAAGGTTGGGATCGAGGATCACCAAGCTTGGCATCATGTCAGGATGAAAAATGATCTTCTTGGCGTGACTCTGACTCTGAGTAATCACCGTAGCACGGCCTACCTCTGAGCCTGTACCAGAAGTGGTCGGGATGGCAATCGTCTTTGCGATACCCTCTTGATCTGCTCTGCTCCAATTATCCCCTACATCTTCAAAATCCCACAATGGCAAGCTTTGTCCAGACATAAACGCTATGGTCTTGCCTGCATCTAGTGCAGATCCACCTCCAAAGGCGATCACACCATCACAGCTATTCTCTCTGTAGGCATGTACACCTGCCTCTACATTCTCCCCTGTAGGGTTAGGCTGCACATCGCTATAGAGACTGTAGGGTAGCCCTTTGGTTTTAAGTGGGGTAAGTAGATCTTCCATAATAGGAAGCTGCACCAACGCCTCATCCGTGACAATCAGTGGATGACGCATCCCCATCTGCGCACAAGCAGCCACAATATCCGCCACCCTTCCATGTCCAAACCATACGGCAGTAGGATAGTTCCAGTTTGTGTTTTGTAATAGTGTCATCGTTATTCCTCTAGTCTAAAATGAATGGATTTAAGTCTGGTCACCGAGTCATAGACAAAAGGAGAGAGCGAAACCCCTCGCCCTGTATGCTTCACCCCTGTCCATGCCAGTGCCGGATCAAGATAATCACAACGGTTCATAAA
>JALVVQ010000103.1 GCA_027023325.1 Campylobacteraceae bacterium
GTATCTTCTCTTGATCTCTATAGAGTTCGAGTGAGACATCTGAGACCTGCGTGAAAAAAGCAGGGTTGAAAATCACGCTGACGGGAAATCCACTCACCTCGCTCTCTGGCAGGGGATCTGGCATTTCACTGTAAAATACCGGTGTCACCTCCTCTTCTCCATCATAAGGATAAAGAATCAATGGTGGGTTCTCCTTCTCTTGCGCGTGTAGTGCACGATCAAATGTATTGGCTCTGATACGATGCGCGGAGTCTGCGCAGACTTTATATACATATTTTCCGCTTCCATGAAAGCTCTCTTCTTGGCAAAGTGCCGCAACCTGACTGCTACCCATTACATAGACGAAAGCGCTGTTGCTCCCTTGAGCTACATCCTGTGTCGCCCCCACTCCCATCTCATCAATCCGAGGATCAAGAAAAGCAAAACGATGGTAAATAGCAGAAAAAAGCCCCTTCACTGAGCCCTTGGCGCTACGATTGTGTGCAGAGAGATTTTCACTGACACGAAGTGAGGTATAACCAGCATGGGTAGCACGATCTACAGGTGACTTCCCTGTAAAATGAGGCTTCCCTTCGGTCTCAAAATGACTTCCACTATGGTTGGCGACCAGATAATCTGCATGGTTTTGTGCTGCCCGTTCCAGCAGCGTATTGGGGGTGAGCCCATTTAGCCCCGCTGCCTCTCTGGTCTCACTGACATAGTCAAAGGCACGATTGCGCTCATAGGCGATATCCTCCATCACTGGCTGTAGCACTACTACGCTCTCTGGTCTGTT
The DNA here is from genome assembly GCA_027023325.1 of Campylobacteraceae bacterium. Classification (GTDB taxonomy): domain Bacteria; phylum Campylobacterota; class Campylobacteria; order Campylobacterales; family Sulfurovaceae; genus JAAXPZ01. The sequence continues at coordinate 776 of JALVVQ010000103.1, forward strand.
CGCCCTACTTATGCCCTCGGTCATCTGCCAAACCCAGCCTGCTATGACCAGCACGATGACCGCAAAACCCATTCTCATCGGGAAGTATCGCCACTGACTTTAAAGTTGTCAAATGCTGTCACAGAGTCTGCCTTTGTCCACAGTCCGACATAGCCTTTGGAGAAAAGTGTATCATGGTGGTCTATCAATAGTTTGCCATTGAGATAAGCCTGTATATGATCTCCTTGAGCGACGACCCGAAGCGTACTGAAACGATTGCGTGGTGGTGGCGTCACGGTAGCCGATGCTATCTCATAGCGCGACCCTGCCTTGAAATAGTAGAGACGGAAATTATCCTCCAGGGCATTGGCCCTGACGATATAGTAGTTTTGCGCATCCTTCGCACGAAAGACAACACCACCACTCGCATCAATGCGCCCTGAAATCGGCATAAAATCTACAGAGACATCTACAGATGAAAAGATCTCTTTTTTGAACAACATCAGAGGGAAATAGCTATCAGTCTCTGCCTGCGTCACCTGATGGTCGGCAAATACCCAGTTGCCCGCCTCTGGACTCCAAAAGGATTGTCTGTTCTCAAAAGTATCATTATAGGTTGCGCTATGAGGCACAGCCAGCCTCTTCACACCTTTTGTCTCCTCTATACCATCGGCACTACATCCGGACACCATCAACAGAAACAGAGCTGCCACCCAATATCTATATCGTCTCATGGTTTACCTCCCAAATATCTATAAAGGTATTATACCGTTTTTTGCACTCGCTCAAATACACCAGAGCAATCATCTGGATTACATTCTACATTGATACAGATACTACCTGCCACTGTAATGCTTGTGGGAAAAATAATGTAAGTGTCAATATAGTTTCTTTTTTATATTACTTTCAGTCCAGCTGTGCTATGATGCAACATTAGATAAAGCTAAACCTATCGTGAGGTGGGGACAGAAAGCTATGGGTCTTTGTTGCAGGACGAAAGAGTGTCCTTTTTTGCAAAGATCGCCAGGCCGCCGATACACTACAGGTATACGCTGAGTATTCTTGCTGCTTCTCATTGGTTTTTCTAAATCTTAACATCACTCTATATTTAGAGCCAAAGGTATACTTATGCACTCGACATTTACTTACGCAAAACATCTTTTTCTGATTGTTCTCGCCCTTATGTGGCTGACAGCATGTGGCGGAGGCGGAAGCCCAGGGCTAAACGACCAGCAACAAGCCCTAAACTCGATCGCCAACTATGCCCAAAATGGCGGTACGCCCCCAGCACTGGAGATCTACAGAAATGCAGAGCTAGCAGGGGTTACTGCAGAAAATATCAATGAGGTAAATACACTTATCCGCTCCCTTGGAGTCCATAGTGGGGAGATACAACGTACTATCGATGCGCGTGAAGCAGCCATAGAAAAGATAAGGGCATATGCCAATGGGAGTGGTAATCCTCCTAACACAGAAGACTATGAAGCCCTCGGTGTCACAGGTGTCACAGATACCAATATAGATGCGATCAATGCTCTTTTGGTAGGCAGAGGTGCTAATGAGGTAGATTCCAAAGGAGAGGTGCAGACTATAGTAGATGGGTATGCCCCACCAACAGCAACACTGACGCCAACACCTTTCCCTTCTCCTTCACCAACGCCTATACCTACAACCTATACCCTCACCTACATAGCAGGCACACACGGAACGCTCTCTGGCACAACCAGTCAAACAGTCAATAGTGGAGGAAATGGCACAGCAGTGACAGCCACTGCTGAGACCGGATACCATTTCACCTCTTGGAGTGATGGCAGTACCCAGAATCCAAGAACAGATACCACTATCCAGGCAGACCTAAATGTTACTGTGAACTTTGAAGTAGACCCGCGAAAACGAATCTTTATCCTAGGCTCATCTACGGTACATGCCGGCAATTACCTAAGTGGCAACTATGACGACCCTTATGGCTCCAACCGCAAACTAGAAGGGTGGGGAGAGCAGATAGGCCACTACCTGAAAGACCCAAGCAAAGTTTATAATCGTGCCCGTTCAGGGGCTGATTCTATTACCTACAGAGACCCAGACCCTGCGCATGGGAACGAGGCGGGCTTTAAAGATAGATATTGGGGATTTACTGAAACACTTATTCATGATACCGATGATAGCAACGGCGGATTTTTGATGATACAGTTTGGAGCCAATGATCAAGCTAATCACAGGAGTGAAGAAGCATTTAAAAATGAACTAAAGTCTTATATAGCCGATGCTAAGAGACTAGGACTCATCCCTGTACTACTCTCCCCACCTAACCATAGAAACCATCATGCTTCTAGGCTTTATACACCTTTTATTGATGATGTTGCTAAAGATGAAGATGTACTCTATTTGGATTTAAACACAAAAAGTAGAAATGTCTGGGCAGGTTATAATGTAAATGAAGATTATAATGGAGACGGTATAGATGATAATGTATATAATGAAACCTTGCCAGAAGCAGATATACTTTATGGGTACTTAGAGTACCATAGGGGTATCAACAATGCTCACTTGAGTCCGATTGGTGCCAATATCGTGGCAGGCTGGGTGAAAGAGTTGGCGTGCCAATCAGATAGAGATGACGCAAAACTTTTGTGCAGCCAGTTTCTCGAAGAGAGAAAAATGCCCAAT
>JALVVQ010000104.1 GCA_027023325.1 Campylobacteraceae bacterium
TTCATTGCTGAATTCCTACTAGAGAGACTTCCAGTCCGACAGATTGAGGAGCCTATCATCATTCACCATACCTGTAGCACCAGAAAGGAAGGCTTGGTAGGTGCCTTTGAAAAGATTGCCAGAGCGTGTAGCAGCAAGGTGACCATACCTCAAAAGGTGAGCTGTTGCGGCTTTGCCGGAGACAGAGGTTTTACTTACCCCGAACTAAACAAAGCAGCACTCAGGCATCTCAAATCTGAGATACCAGCAGATACTACACTGGCATTCTCTACGAGCAAAACCTGTGAGATAGGGCTGAGTGAGGAGAGTGGATTGGCGTATCGGTCAGTTTTTTACCTGCTGGAGCGGTGCGTACAGCAGGTCTAGGAGATTGGATCTATTTCTTCTTGAGAATGGACTGGATAATTCCTTCAAGCTTCTCTTCGGTAGGCATACCAGGTACCATGCCTACGGCTTTTCCCTCTCCGTCTAGAACTAGCAGAAAGGGGATATAGCCCTGCCAGCCTGCTCTTTGTGCTACATAGTCTACGAATTTTCCTGCGTCGGCAGAGGCAACCACATCATAATTGATGGGTTTTCCAGCTTTTCTAAATGCCTCAAGTGCACGCACCGGTGCTTCTAATGACTTTTTCTGTGCAGCTGTTTTGGCCTTGTTCTCCAGATACCAGGAGACTTTTTTCATATCGATATTTTTGGGATCTTTGACATATTCGAGTAGTGAAGCTCTTGTCTCCTTGGGGGTAGTCTCAAAAGCGACGATGCGTAGCTGATCTTTGTACTTCTCCTGGAGTTTGGCATGGTGGGGGATGCTTAGCAGGCAGGGGCCACACCAGGTACCCCAAAATTCGATAAAGACAATCTTTCCTTGGTAGGGTTCGGTGATGATACCATCAGGCGTGCCCTTGAATCGCAACATTTTTCCCTTGATAGTAGAGATGTTAAAGGTGTCGTCAGCTGCATAGATAGTGCTGCCGAGGAGTAATGTCAGTAGTAGGGTTGAGATAATTTTCTTCATAGCTTCCTCTTATGTTTTGATCTGTTATTCTATCTTGATAAGTTTAATACTTATTGAAGTTTCCGAAAATCGCCGGTTTCACTCGATAGCTCTGGCAGTCACAAACGCAAGCGCCCATTGCATGGGTTGGGTGCTCCTTTGTCGCCATCGAGTGAAACCTCTGTTTGAAATTATTCAGAAAGTTTTGTTAATACTATGACAATTTGAAAGATTTTTCCAAAAATCTCCCAAAATGCCCTATACTTGCAAGTATGAATAGAATAACAGAAAAAATAGAAGCACTTTCGATGATGAAAAAGTACCCAGAGCAGCTTTTTTACAAGGGTGAGCTCTCACTGCTGGAGCGACCCAAAGTCTCTATCGTGGGATCACGCAGACCCTCTTCGTACACACGCCAGTACACGCAGGATATCGCAGCTGCACTGGCGAAGAGAGGGGTAGTGACCGTGAGTGGTGCTGCGATGGGAGTGGATGCTATCGCCCACTTGGGTGCAGGGGCTGACAATACGATTGCTGTGTTGCCCTCGGGAATCGATATCCGCTATCCGGCAGTCAATCGGGAGCTCATAGCAGATATAGAAGCACAGGGATTGACACTGAGTCAGTTTGATGAAGGATTTAGAGCGACCAACTGGAGCTTTGTTCTGCGCAATGAAATCGTAGTAGCTCTGGGTGATGTGCTGGTAGTAACTGAGGCAGACGAGGGTAGTGGCTCGATGCGTTCAGTGGCGTATGCGCTGGAGATGGGCAAGGAGATCTTCGTGCTTTCTCATAGAGTGGGGGAAAGCATGGGCACCAATGGTCTGCTGAGGCAGGGGCTTGCCCAACCGATCTATGCGGTAGAGGATTTTGCTGCACGCTTTGGGGTGGAGACGGCTTCAGCCTTACCTAAAGATGACTTTTACTACTTTTGCCAGCAGCATCCTACGCTGGACAGTGTGGTTGAGGCCTTTGGAGACCGTGTCTACATGGCTGAATTGGAGGGAATAGTGAGGATAGAGGGGGGAATCGTCTCTTTAGCTTGACCCCTCCTTTGTATCAGTTATTTTTTTGTGGCGGAGGTACTCTTTTGGGTGATCATATCTTGAATCACTTTTTCCAGGCTCTCCTGCGGAATAAGCCCTGGTTGTACGATCTGCACTGCACCTTTCTGATCCAAAATGAGCAGCAGTGGAATGGAGCCTTTCCAATTGGCTCTTTGTGTGATGTATTCGACGAAGGCATACCCGCTTTTGTAGTCTACGACATCGTAATTGATTCCTTTGGCTTCAGCAAAGGTCTTAAGCTGCTCTTTGGGTGTAGCCTGAACCTCTACTGCAAGCAAAGCCATTTTGTCTTTGTACTTTTTTGTCAGCTCGATATAGTGGGGGATTGACATGAGGCAGGGAGGACAATGTGTGCCCCAAAACTCTACAAGCATAACCTTCCCTTTGTATTCAGGAATGGTAAACCCTTTTTCTGTACCGACAATATGAATCGTTTTGTCTTTGATGGTTTTGAGTGTAATAGTGTTGTCTGTGGCAGCCTGTGTGATACCTGTGCTGATTACTAGTATTGTTAAAAAATAGAATAGTTTTTTCATCATGTTTCCTTAGTTTGTTTTGTCATAATGCGTAATGAGTTTTTTGATATAGGCTTTATACGCTTTTTTGTCAGAGATTCCAGCCGTGATGCCAGCGGTTTGTCCTTCGTAACCAAAGACGACAGTAAAGGGTAATCCACCCCCTCGTTTGGCTTTGCCTCTTGGCTTGTAAAACTGGTATTTATAAAGTGTTTGCATTGTAAAAGCAAGGTTGCCCTGATTGGAGAGTACCGAGATGATAGGAAAGTTGAGGTGGTGTTTTTTGGCAAATACCCTGATAGCGGACTCATTTTTCTCTATGATCTTTTTGGTCGCTTGTTTGGTGGCTTTTTTCTGTTTGACGAGTTTTTCAAGCTGTTTTTTCTGTGTATTACCTATTTCTAGTGCCACGACTTTGATCTTGTCTGGAAATGCTTTTTGTAGTGCTTCTATCTCTTCGAGCCATTTGGGGCAGCTTTTGCAGTCCATCTTCCAGACGACCAGTAGGGTGATCTTGCCCTCTCCATCATCAAAGGTATAGCCTTTTTTGGTAGAGAGCAGATGTATACGCTTACCATCTACAGTGGAGACGGTAAATTCATCCTGCAGCATCCACGCAGGTAGCTTTCTTGTCTGTTTTTTGCTGTCAGGCTTGAGGAGTTTTTTGCCTGTGGTGGCGTTTTCTGCATGCCCTAGCGACATAAGCAGCATGATAGCAGCGAAAATTCGAATCAATTTCATAGCATTCCTTCATCTTTTAGGTTTCAAAATTATACCACAGATGATAAACTCAATGTTAATAGGTATAATACGGGCATGAAAAAATATTTCCTACTACTC
>JALVVQ010000105.1 GCA_027023325.1 Campylobacteraceae bacterium
TTTGTCAAAGCGAGAAAATATCTGCCGTTTCTAATCATCTCTGGGATGGACTTTACGCCTGTTGCTGTCATCCTGGCTTTGCAGTTTGTGCCACAGCTTGTCTGTTCTGTTCTCTGGTAAGCGATGAGATACTTTATCCTGACGGCACTACTTTTCTCTGCTCTGCTCTCTGCCAAGAGCTTCAGCTATGCAGAAATTCACAGCATGCCAAAGAGTATCGAAAAAGACTACTACATCTGGCGACTGCTCAAACAGAAAGCCACCACCAAAACAGATGCCATCAAGATCATCAAAGAGGCAAAACGGGTCAGCCCCAAACTGAAAAAGGCTTACAAAAAGAAAACGGGGCTCAAGGCACCCGTGAAAAAGAGATACCGCAAACCCATGAGTGCAAAAGCCAAAGCAGTCCTCAAGAAAAAGCAGCAACATGCCAAAGCTGTGATCAAAAGTGACAAGCCCTTTCAGCGCTGGCTCAAGGAGAGCAATAAAGCGAAGCTCTTTATATTCAATAACGGTGGCAGATTGGGCAGAAAAAAACTCGACCATGAAATCTCGGAAAAACTCTGGCAAACACTCACCACGCATGCCGCCTTCAATAGCAGTATCAAGAAAATACGCAAAGAGCATCTGAGGCATTTACAAAAAGCCCTACTCTTTGTTCCGGCCAAAAAAAATGCTCTCACCCATGCCACGCTTGAAGCACTTGCTTTTCATGCACTCGCTTTGGGAAAGCGTAGTATCTCTGAAACATATTTTCTCCTTGCCTCTCGCAAAGCAGCCGAGAGAGAAGCGGCAGACAAAGCATTGTTTTGGGCCTATATGGTCAGCCGAGACAAGCGTCACCTCAAAGCAGTCATCAAAAGCTATGATATCAATCTCTATACCCTGCTTGCCAGAGATTTTTTGAAGTTGAAATATCCGAAAACCATTACGCCAGCCCTGCCAAAAGCCAAACTTTTAAACAAAAAAGAGATCACCAGCCCTATCTACTGGGCAAAACTCAAGAAAAAGATCTTTAGCAAAAAAACTGATCTATCCAAACTGGCACAACAGTACAGGTCAGAGGATACCATCGGATACTACAGCTACATCAAGACAAAAGCAAGCAGAGAGAAAGAGCAGTATTTCCCTATGCCCTACAGGGCACTGCTAGACAAGCTGCCCAAAACCAGACAGGCGATCATGTACGCTATCGCACGGCAGGAGAGTCGCTTTATCCCCGGGTCTGTCTCCAGCTCCTACGCCCTAGGTCTGATGCAGATTATGCCCTTCCTCGTCGACCACCTAGCAAAGCAGCGTAAAGAGTCTATCGACTACGATGCTATGTTTGACCCCAAAACCTCACTCATCTATGCCAACGAGCACATGAATTACCTGACAAAGTGGCTACAGCACCCCCTCTATATCGCCTATGCTTACAATGCAGGCATAGGGTTTACCCGACGCATACTCAAGAAAAAGCGCCTCTTTGCCCGCAATGGAGGCTATGAGCCCTACCTGAGTATCGAGAGGCTTCCCAATGCTCAAGCAAGACGCTACGGCAAACATGTCTTGACCAATTATGTGATCTATCTCAACAAACTGGGCGTCCCCCTGCGGATGACTGACCTGCTCTCTACCCTGCACCTGCCAGCCAAAACAGACAAATTTAGAAAATAGGAGACACGCATGTCCAAAAAAGCCATCGCATTTACCGGGCCATCCGGCAGCGGCAAGACCACACTCATAGAAAAGATAGCACAGACGCTTACCTCCGAGAGAAGAGTCGCTATCGTCAAGCATGACCCCTCAGACAAAGCACGCTTTGATACAGAAGGCAAAGACAGTGACAGATTTTTCAAAACTGGCGCCGATGTGGCTGTGGTGTCGCCTACCAGAACCACCATCATGACCCACCAGGGCAGAGAAGTCTCCCACATTGCAGCCATGTTTGGTGACTTTGACCTGCTTATGGTCGAAGGACTCAAGACACTGCCTCTGCCTCGGCTCGGGGTTTTCAGAGACACCATAGAGGAAGGATATCTGGAGGTACTTCAGGCGATAGCGGTTGATGAGAGCATTGATCTGACACAGTACCAGATCAGTGAGGAGATCGCTATACTTGACCTAAATGATACAAGTGCTATAATTGAATGGATAGATACACACGCAATGGAGATAGAATAAAATGCAGAAAATATTTGAAACAATCAAAGAGGTAGCGTTGGAGATCGACACGCTGATTGTCAATGAGGATACCGGCTATGTTGATGGAACCAATGCCACAGGAGACCAGCAGCTCAAACTAGATGTCGCCTGCGACCTACTCATCGAAAAAGCCTTCAGAGACAATCCAGAAGTCCTCGCCCTCATATCCGAGGAAAAAGAGGATGTCATGGCATGTAACGAAGACGGTCTTTACACACTTTGTTATGACCCGCTGGATGGATCGAGTATCGTGGATGCCAATCTGGCTGTAGGGGCTATTTTTGCCATCTATGAAGGGGAGCCCAGTGGAGACACGCTCGTAGGCGCTGCCTATATCGTGTTTGGCCCTCGCATAGAGATCGTGACTGCGGTACGAGACGAAGCCCCCATACGCTATCGCTATATCAATGATGGTTACCAGGTCTTTCATCCTATTGCTTTGGGAGAAAAAGGACACATCAATGCTTCTGGCGGCTCTCAAAAGCACTGGCAAGAGAAGCATATCACCTTTATCCATGCGCTCTTTGCTGAAGGCTACAGACTTCGCTATAGTGGCGGTATGGTACCAGATCTGCATCAGGTGCTGGTCAAAGGTGGCGGTCTCTTTAGCTATCCCAGCACAGCGGACAATCCCAACGGTAAGCTCAGGGTACTTTTCGAGGTGCTTCCTTTTGCATTGATCTTCGAAGCTGCGGGGGGTCAGGCACTGGATGAAAAAGGCCGACGACTTCTCGAACTGACGGTATCACATCCACACGCCAGAACGCCTTGCTTCTTCGGTTCACGCTATGAGATTGATCGCTTCCAAAAAGCCTACGGCATCCTCTGATGGAGACCGCACAACAAGCACCTGAATCCTCAGCAAGAGACCGCTGGGAACAGGCGCTTGATCGCAAACACAAGGAGCTGCAACAGTGCCAGAGCGACCATGCGCTGGAGAGTTGTCTCAAGTGTGCCTCTTTGCTTGACTGCCAGCTGAGAGATGCCTATGTCAAGGCGGTCTATGAGAGTATGAGCAAGGGGCATGGTGGAGGATTTGAGTTTTAAAGCTGCATTGTAAAGTGTCTGATGATAATTCTCTGCACTGTCGCCAGATTGAGCCCCAATACTTTATCATCTATGGCATAAAAGAGCTCAGGGTATTAGGGTGAGTGCTATGCTTCTTCTTTGGAGAGCGTGTCTACCATTTTGATGCT
>JALVVQ010000106.1 GCA_027023325.1 Campylobacteraceae bacterium
CATGAGGATATTGTTAAGATGATGGAGCTTGGAGCTGATGCTGTACAAATGGGTACACGATTTATTGGTACAATCGAATGTGATGCAAGTCAAGTGATGAAAGAGATGATAATCTCAGCAGGTGAAGAGGACATTAAACTCTTTAAGTCTCCTGTTGGTTATCCTGCACGTGGTGTTAAGTCTGAGCTTCATGCCAATATTGAAGCAGGAACAGCACCAAAAGTAGCTTGTGTCTCAAACTGTGTTGCACCATGTAATCGAGGAGTTGAGGCTAAAATAGTTGGTTATTGTATTGCTGATAGATTGAGTGATGCTTATGATGGAATTAAAGAGAGTGGACTCTTCTTCACGGGTGCTAATGGTTATAAACTTAAAGAGATTATAACCGTCAAAGAGCTTATGGAGAAGTTGGTTAATGGAGAGACAAATTAATAAAAAAAGAGTGGTACTATTTTTAGTACTACTTTTAAATCTATTTTTTACAAATCTAGCTTTTGGGGGAAATAATTTTCAAAAAAGTGAGATAACTCAAGGAGAGTTAAAACTCTATTTCAGTTCGGATATAGATAGAGTTACTTTTTTTTCTATTCCACAGGATGATGGCTCTACAAAGTATGTTTATGATGTTTATGGAGGAGTATTACCTCCAAATAGGGGTATATCGCACCATACATTTAGGACGATTGAGTCTTTTCGTATTGCACAGAATTCTCCTACAAAACTGCGTATTGTTATCAAATCGACTCAAAAACAGTTAGATAAGCACTCCTACAGTGCAAATATATTAGCAATTCCATTGATAGATGGGCAGACCTCTACTCTTTTGGGTAAGACCATAGAAAATGCATCAAAAGTTAAGAAAAATCACCTATCAAGTATAAAGAAACGCTATAGAGTCGTGATAGATGCTGGTCATGGGGGCAAGGATAATGGAGCCTCATGTTGTGAAGTTAGAAGAGAGAAACGGGTGGTACTCTCTGTGGCTAAAAAGCTTAAAAATAAGCTTGAGAACAATGGATATAAAGTTTTTATGACACGCTCTACAGATGATTTTATTTATCTACGTAGGCGTACAGCCTTTGCTAATGAAAAAAAAGCAGATATCTTTATCTCTATTCATGCAAACGCTTCACCGAATAAAGAACAAGCTAATATGTTTCAAGGTATTGAGGTCTATTATCTCTCTCCAGCTCAGACGAAACGAGCCAAAGAGGCTTCAGAAAAAGAGAACAGTGTTGTGTTAGAGGGTAAAGATTTTTTTACAAAAAATGCCTATGTATCACTTCTTAATAGAGAGAAGATTGTGGAGTCTCATAAATTGGGATTAGATGTCTCCAATCAGATGCTTAAAAATGTTAGAGAACATTTTGGGTCTGTGGTAAATGGAGGTGTTAAACCAGCTAATTTTTGGGTGCTTGTGGGGGCTCAGATGCCAGCAGTCCTGGTAGAGACCGGATATATCACGCATCCCAAAGAGAAAAAGCGCCTCTTTGACCCACATTACCAGGAGGCACTGGCCAAAGGCATTGCCGAAGGCATCAGTAACTATTTTGCCAATCGTGAAAAAGAGATGGAATAGAAAGCTTTAGAGGAAAAGCCCCTGTATTTTCAAAGGAGACCCCACCTCTTGGATAGTCTTTTCAACTGCTTGTTTGGCTATCGTTTTTTGTGACATGGATGATGGACACGCATTGTGTACCATATAGTAGAGTGCGGAAGCAAGCATTGCTTCCTGTGGGTCTCCCATGAGATGATTGATGTCATCAGTGGCATTGCAGGTTGCAGGAATACCGTCAAAGCTTGTGCTTATGCCAGCATCATTCTTGACCCTGAAGTTGATTAAAAAGTAGTAATTTTCTCCATAGGTTACTCCACTCATTCCCACAGGTTTTCCATGCGTATTGGTGCCGATGGTGACAATATTGCTCTCTCCCAGATAGGGTTTGAGGGCAGAGATCACCAGTTCACTGGCGGAAGCAGAATGTTTGGTGGTAAGGAAGAAAACGCGATCCATGCTAAGCTCGTTATGACCCTGACTTGATTGCGCAAAGTTATAATCCTCATTGTATGCCTGGTATCGGTCATTCCAATCCAGATAGATCAGTCTCTCGCCAGGATAGGCGTTGGTGATATTGTCCAAAAGCACTGTAGCAGTAGCGATGGATCCTCCTCCGTTGTATCTGAGGTCAATCACCAATTCATCAATGTTGTTTTGGTGAAATTGTGTAAATGCCTCCTCTATTTCTGTCTGGGAGGCATGGGTAAAGGCATCATAGCGCAGGTATCCAACGGTCTTTCCCTGGTAGGGGATGATTTTTGAGAGTGTGACCTTGTGGGTATATATTTTGGGTGTGACTGTGACTGTCTGTTCGTTTGCACCTCTACGAATTTTAAAAGTTACAGGGGTATCGAGCTTATTGCTGGCATTTCTGATAGCAGACTGGGTGATTGGTTTGCCATCAATCTCCAGTAGCACATCGCCTCTCTGAAGCTTAGTGTAGACAGGAGAGTCTATGAGCACCACCACGATGCGATATTCCTGATTGTAGCTAAAGCCAAAGCCTTGGGTTTTCTGCTTGCTATAGTTGTCCCACTCCTGCTTTGTCATGACGAAACTCCACTTGTCTGGGGGACTGACTCTCAAAGATCTGACCATATCGAGTGCTGTGGCATAGGGGTGTTCAGACTCTGTTTTTACTTGATCGTACCAGAGGTATTCCGTGTGAAAGAGCTGGTAAAGAAAGGTTTTCTCTTCCTGTGAGAATTGTTTTGCTGTGCCAGGAGACCCGCCACCTCCACAAGCTATAAGAAGCAGTAGGGCAAAGATATAGATAGGTGTTTTGTATATTGGGCGCATGGTTTAGTCTCCTGTATGTGGTATTCTAAAGTGTCTCCAGAGAGAGCACTTTTTCCTCTTTGGTTTTCAGATCCTTGATCCAGACTGTACCGTTTGCCAGTTCATCTTCTCCGATGAGCAGGGCATAGCGGGCATGTGCTCTGTCTACCCCTTTCATATGGCTTTTGAAGCCCTTGCTGTTGTATTCTATGGTGACTTTGTCAGTTATTCTTTTCTTGTTTGCCAGTAGCAGGAGTCTCTCTACGGCTTCAGGTACCATAGCACCAAAGTAGTAGCCCTCCCGTTCTTTTTCAGGCATCTGTACCAGTGGCATAATCCGCTCAATCCCCAAAGCAAACCCGATACCCGGTGTGGGCTTGCCATCGAGGTATTCTACCAGCTTGTCATAGCGTCCACCACCTGCGATGGCTGACTGTGAGCCGATGTCATTGCTGACAAACTCAAAGGCAGTCTTGTTGTAATAGTCCAGTCCTCGTACAAGATTGGTATCTACCTCATAAGAGATGCCAGCACTGTCCAGCAG
>JALVVQ010000107.1 GCA_027023325.1 Campylobacteraceae bacterium
CTTTTGTTCTGATTGGATTGCATCTTTTCTTTCTGCTACTTCTGCATGAGCCTATCTTTATCAAAAATATTCTCAACACACTGGTAGTTTTTCTCATCTTCTGGGCAATTATTGCTGTAGCAGAGGCGCTTCGCGGTCTCCTCTATCATGCCACAGACAAGCTCAATCCTGATCTCTCCAAAGAGATGGCAAACTTTATCCTCAAGCTCATCAAAATCTTTATCGGGGGTATCGGTCTGGGTGCTATGCTGCAGGTCTGGGGGATCAATGTCACTGCACTGCTTGCCTCTTTGGGGCTTGGTGGACTGGCATTTGCACTGGCGGCCAAAGACACTGCCTCCAACCTCTTTGGCTCCTTTGCTATCTTGGCTGACAAATCTATCCGTATCGGAGAGTGGATCAAAGTCGATGGCGTAGAAGGGGTAGTGGAAGATATAGGGATGCGTACCACCAAGATCCGTACCTTCGAAAAATCCCTCATCACCGTTCCTAACCAAGTCGTCGCCAACTCTCCGATAGAGAACTTCTCCCGTCGTGGTGTCAGACGGGTCAAGATGACGATTGGTATCACCTACGGTGCCTCACAGGCACAGATCCAAAATATTGTAAAAGAGATCCGCTACCTCCTGCACAATCACGAAAACATCACCCAGGATGAAAGTGTCATGGTCAACTTCAAGGCCTTTGGGGACAGCTCTTTGGATATCTTCATCTACTGTTTTACCCGAACATCCAACTGGAAAACCTATATGGATATCAAGCAAGAGATCCAACTCGATATCATGAAAATCGTAGAAGAGAACGAGAGTAGCTTTGCCTTCCCTTCTCAAAGTCTATACATAGAGCAGATGCCTGATACAAAATAACAGCTAAAAAGGATAAAGACATGATAAAATATCTGCCTATATTTGCAATGCTGCTTTTTACCTCTTGTCAAGGTAAAGATCCCTATGCCATAGAGACCACAAATCCCTACTACCTCAAGCTGGAAAAAGCGTGCAACGGCAGCAGCTGTTGCCGTGCGTCACTCAAAGGCATGGCAATCAGCAATGCTACTTTAGTACCCAAGAGCGGCATATGCGCCAAAAGGTTCCACAAGAATATGCTGTTGTGTATTGACTCTTATCAGTGGTGTGAGAGGGATAAAAATTAGTACTCTTTCAGATCCATTGTTAACTCCTGATTTTGTTTTCTCAGAAGTATTATAGAAGGTATTTTGTCCGAAGTGTATTAAGTCCAATCCTCCAGTATTAACTTCTCTACTCTTTTAAACTCCCTACTGTTATTTGTGACCAAAACAGCTCCAAGGCTCAAAGCATGTGAAGCGATTAACAGATCATTCGCTCCTATTATCTGCCCTTTTTTCTCTAAATCTGTACGAATATTGGCATAAAAATGAGCTGAAACTCTAGCGTAATCATAGATGATAAAATTATCTACAAAAGCAGAGACAATTTTCATAAGCTTTGGGCTATCTTTTTTTGTTGCTCCATACAATAGTTCTGAAACTACGATGCTCGAGAGTGCAACAGTATGACTTTTTTCTACCTCTTTGAGCTTCTCTTTGATTGTTTCTGGTTTATTTCTAATGATATAAGAGCAGATATTGGTATCAAGCATATAGAGCATTAAAAAATCTCCTTGCTGTCAAGTGGTGGCTGCACTCTGTCTAAAAAGAAATCAGAGGTATCTACCTTATCTAACATATCAAAAAAACTATCCCACCTGTTTTGAGGTTTTGGGTGTATCACTAAAGTATCCCCTACTTTTTCTATATACACTTCTGAGGTATCTACTCTAAACTCTTTGGGGATTCGAATAGCTTGGCTTCTACCATTTTGAAATACTTTGGCTAGTTGAGTCATAGGTTTCTCCTTTTGATGTATATCATATAGTATATACCAAAAATTTATATGACGAGCTTAAATCCCAAATCTCTCTCGTTCAAACACTTCCACTTCAGTGTGCCGTATGTGTTCCTAGGTGCAACATGAGACAAGAAAACATGATATATTTTATGAATTTTTCAACACTTTCAAGAAATCTCAACATGCTTTTATTTTCCTCTTACTCGGCATCTTCTTAAACGAGTAACAGTCAAACCCTTTACCTTGGATCAGATACTTATCCTCTATCAGTACCGTCTCCTTCTCTGCATTTTTTGCTCCAAGATACATGCTCAGTATCTGAAACGCCTCCATCGGTGCCAAAGCTTTGGCGAACTTGTATTTTTTGAGTTGCGGATGAAGTATGGTGCGGGCGGATGTCCGTCGGTATCTCTTCTGCATGCATACGGCTGATTCTATGGCAAAATAGTTGACATCATACAGATCAAAAAGTCTTTTTTTCTTCGTATAGTCCTCTTTGAAATACTCCTCTGCTTCAGCAACGATATTGAACTTTCTTCTGTGCGTACCATATCCGTAGTCTGGGCTTATGTGCCCCATGGGATCTATCTGCTCCTTGACATATGTCTCAAATGTATCTATGGCATAAAAATACTCCTCTCCTGCATTCCGGTAGTCTGGTTGTTTGTTTGTGCCTCTGTTCTCCTCTGTGACGACATGGATAAGCGGATAGATCTTGCCACAAAATCCTATGAGGTCAAAAAAGAACCATACCCTGTACCACCGCTGATTTTTGAAGATGTGGTGCGACCAGGGTTCACCACCACCGCAATGCTCCTCTTGTATCTCCGTCACTCTCTTAAACCGTAACTTCTCATCTATCCCATAAGCGATACCTATGTCATAGTAGTCTTGAAATTTTGATAGTATTTTCATGCTCTTTCCTGTTTCTTTTTCTATTGATTACTTCGATTAGTGCTTGCCTGTTTGGTTCTGTGAAATGGTGATGCATTTTTTACTCCTTATTTTTTGTTGGGATTATGGTACACTATTTTTGTGACGTATTTTGTCCGATAGAAAATATGGAGGGTATTTTTACAATAGATTAAATTATATTTAGGTTGAAACCTAATTTTTAATTAAAAAATATAGTCTATAGCCTAAATATGCTACAATACTCAAAACAAGGAGATCCAATGCTAAATCAACTGAATCAAGACTTTCTGCAATATTTGGACAATCAAAAAGTTACCTACCGACGCTATGTATGGAACAGTATAAACCATAATGACAAACTTATTGGGATTATTGGTGCTAGAGGTGTGGGGAAGACGACCTATATTTTACAATATCTTGAAAGTCTAACAGAGATACCTTTGCATAAAAAGCTTTATATATCGGCTGATAGTTTGGAGGTGGTAGACAGCTCTTTGTTGGAGATTGCTAAACACTTTTCAGCCGTAGGTGGTCAAG
>JALVVQ010000108.1 GCA_027023325.1 Campylobacteraceae bacterium
GAATTTCTTCCTCGCACTCTACATCTCTGTCCCAAGACACACCACTCCATTGTTTGTCTCGAGCTATACCCTCCCCTAAACGATAACGAACAAAAGGTATATCATCGCTAGGGTTAACTCTAAGCAGAGGCTTAACTATACCCTTGACAAACTCCTCTTCATCCTTATCGATCTCAGTACCAAGCCGACTCCATCCATCACTATCAAGTTTTTTAACATAATAGTGATCAACTGAAGCATTTCCTTCTACCCACGCTGCATAAAGATAATCATAGCTATCTAGGGACAACGATGGAAGTTCAGCGCCCTTAGATTTATTGATATCCAATATCTCAGCGTTGTCTATGTGCCACTTTCCACCAGAAAGAAAATCAAAATCTACTGGAGAATCTTTTAGCGCCTCTTCATCAATAGTGACTACAGATTGATAATTTCCAGGTCGGGTACTAATAATTTTCACAGTGCAGTTGCCCTCTTCATCTGTCACACAGATCCCTCCATCTTTATCAAAAGTAGTATTATTTGGCACACTAAACTGGATATTGACACCTTTTACAGCATTATCATGGGCATCAACAATATGGGCATATATATAGTTGATATACTTTTCATCATCGAAAGTGCTTTCGTTTTCTGCAAATGCATTGCTCTTCCTTACTTCTATACTCGAGCGCGTAAGATCCACTTCTCCTGGGATAAAGTGGTAGGCTATAGGAGAGCCTGCGATACTGGCTGTGCCGATCTTTGCCTCTAGGCTATAGGTGCCAGCTACGGTACTCGTCATGCTTACGCTACAGGTACCATCTGCTGTGGTGGTGCAGGAGGGACTAGAGAGGGTGCTGTTTGCCTCTGTGGTAAAGCTGACGCTCTTGCCTTCGAGCAGATTATCATGCGCATCTTTTATGGTGACTTCGACCGTGTCATTCGTGTCACCATCGGCTATGGCGTTGTCTTTGACCAGCTCTATTTTGGAGTGTGTGGCGCTGACTTCTCCTGGGATAAAGTGGTAGGCTATAGGAGAGCCTGCGATACTGGCTGTGCCGATCTTTGCCTCTAGGCTATAGGTGCCAGCTACGGTACTCGTCATGCTTACGCTACAGGTACCATCTGCTGTGGTGGTGCAGGAGGGACTAGAGAGGGTGCTGTTTGCCTCTGTGGTAAAGCTGACGCTCTTGCCTTCGAGCAGATTATCATGCGCATCTTTTATGGTGACTTCGACCGTGTCATTCGTGTCACCATCGGCTATGGCGTTGTCTTTGACCAGCTCTATTTTGGAGTGTGTGGCATCTGCCACAGGAGGAGTAGGCTCTACGACACTTACAGTCAAATTGGCCTCAGCCAGATTACCTGCCTGATCTACCGCCGAAAAAGTGATAGTATAATCACCTACAACGGAGGTATTGACATCACCAAGTGCATAGACCCTTACCGGACCGTCGTGCGCATCAAGGGCAGTGGCACACACATGTTGATACTCTGTCCCCTTGATCACCGTAAGCATACCAGACTCCACTCCTATAGTAATCACAGGTGGTACGGTGTCGGATCGTAAACTTATACCCAACGCATCAGCAATCTCATTGAGCTCTTCAACCGTATCGGTTTCGTTAGCGTCATGTGTACCAATATAGGTATTGATCGTCTCGATATTATAGTCATTGACACCCACAATACCTACATCTTCATAAGTCTCGACTGTGGGAGGCGTTATACTATTGTCCTCGGCATAATGACTTATCTCTTCTACGGCTAAATCCTGCAGAGTATAGCGCTTGCCTTTCACTCCCGTACAACCAGCAGACAAGAAAAGGAATAGAAAGAATAATACAATATTTACTGTTTTTGCTTGAAACATAATACTCCAATGTCTATAATATCTATTTAAAAATATTTTACTAGCATTAGATTAAAATCACCTTACGGGAACAGAAGTAGAAACTGGGGAGAGTGTGCATAAAAAATAATCACTCATATATTGTAGCAAAAGTTTAGTTTTCCCCGCTGATACAAATCCCAAAATATTATTGCTACACCTGCTCTCAGTGTATTTGGCGATGAGTCCACAACTCAACTGCCTTTTCAATGCAAGCAGAAATCAAAGGTCTCTCAGAAACTACAACATTAGCACCATGTGGCAAATGTACTTCAGTGGCATGGCCTATGACAACAGCTGTATAGCTCTCCTGCCATGGAAAGTTTTTCAAGAAACAATGTATCGATGAAGGGGAAGTAAAAACAATGATAGCACCAGCCTCTGGTGCCTGCTCTTTTTTGTACGGTACACAGGAGGTTTCATAGATACTCTGCTCTTGCAGCAAGATACCTGCTTTGGCCAAGTAGCTTTTGCTGTCAAATGAAACCTCTTTGGGGCGCAGATAGAGAAGTTTTTTGTCAGAAAAATGGGTGATGATATCCTCTGCAAGCGCATCGGCATAAAAATCTTTGGGGTGGTGGATGACCGTGCCGCCCAGAGACTCGATCTGCTTCTTGGTCGCAGCCCCAATAGCGATAGAGGGATAGGCTTTCCATCCTGGGTCGATGGCTTCTGCACTCTTGACCGCTTGTTTTGAGCTAAACATCAGCGTGTCAGCTGCACTAAAATCTATCTGGTCAACTAGCAGGGAAAATGTAATCATCGGCAGATGCACCGTGCCCTCCCTGGCAGAAGGAGAGAGGAGATAAATGGGTCTAAGAGTTCCCATGCAGTGCCATCTCGTTGATGTGCTCATCATCATAGGGATCATAGTGGGGTGTGATCAGCCATTTTTTCTTCTGATCCAGCGCTACGATCTCTGCCTCTATCTCATCAGTGATCTCATGTGCTTCGCTCAGACGCATATCAGGATGAAGCACCAAATGGAATTCGACAAAATTGGTCGTCCCGTCTGTACGGGTCTTGAGCCAGTGATAGCTGGTGCTTCCAGGGTGCCTGGCGATAATCTCACCGATTTTTGCTACGATCTCACCATCAAGCGCACGGTCGAGAAGGATCTCTACACCATCATGGATAATCTCATAGGCAGAATAGATGATAAACAGCCCAATCCCCAATCCAAACAGCGCGTCGATACTGCTCCAACCCGTCAGCCAGACGAGCAGAAGCGAAAGCAGTACAGCTGCATTGCTCCAAAGGTCTGTCTGATAGTGCAAGGCATCTGCCTTGATCACGATATTGTCTGTCTGATCTGCTATGCGTAGTAGATACTTTACCAGAAAATAGGTTACCAGTAGCGAAATAAGCATCACCACAATAGAAGGGGTCAGGAGTGCTACCTGCTCACCATTCATCAGCTTCTCTACTGCTTTATAGATAATGTAG
>JALVVQ010000109.1:0-1230 GCA_027023325.1 Campylobacteraceae bacterium
ACTTTAAGCAGTGCCACACTCTTTGTCAAGACCAATTACTGGGTACTGGCACTGCTTAAAGTGATCTACCATACGCTCTTTACCTGGCAAAACGGTAAAACACTGGGCAAGCAGATCATGAAGATCAAAACAGTAAGCATCTCAGATGGCACGCTGCTGACACTGCCTATGTCCTTTGTGCGTTCAGTGGTACGCATACTGGATGAAACATTTTTCTACATAGGCTTCCTTCCGGCATTTTTTTCACCGACCAGACAGACCCTGCATGACAGGATATCCAGGAGTATTGTGATCAATGCATAGACTGCTGGCTGCTATCTTGATCTTTTTTTCTGTTGCCACATGGGCAGAGGCAGTAACCGGAGAGATGCAGGTGCAGCTACAAGCAGAGAATATCAGTGGAGACAGTACACATCTGTACGCCAAAGGGCACATTGTCCTGAAGTACAAGAAGACACTCTTCTTGGCAGATTTGGCCGAGTACGACAAGCGACACAAGCGCCTGACGGTAGAGGGAAGTGTACGCATCATCAATCCTGACGGAAGCAGGGTGCAGACCCAGAAAGTGACATTAAATATCCCAGAGAAGAGGGTGGTATTCCAAAAATTCTTTTATGCTGACAAGGAAAATACCTGGCTCTCTTCTGCCACAGCAGAGAAGAAAAAGCAGTGCTACCAATTGAAAGAAGCCATGTTTTCTACCTGTGCGGTAAGTAATCCTGATTGGCATTTGGGTTTTTCTGAGGCGGACTACAATGCAACAAGCAAGTATATGACCCTCAAAGATATTAAGTTCTATGCTGGGGATACACCAATTTTCTATTTCCCCTATTTGGCATTTTCTACCTCCCGAGAACGCAGTTCCGGCCTTTTGATGCCACGATTTGGATACAATACCAAAGAAGGATTTATCTACGAACAACCGATCTATTGGGCGATTAACAAGAGTATGGATCTAGAGTTCAATCCGCAGATTCGCAGCAACAGAAGCTTGGGGCTCTATGCCACACTGCGTTTTGCAGACAGTAACCATTCCGAGGGTCTTGTGAGAGCAGGCTATTTTGCTGATGATGGGGACTACACTTCTACCTACCATTTGAAGAACGACAGCCATTACGGGCTGGAGGGAAAATATGAAAGCAGCGATGTGCTGGGCAAACAGAAGCCGGAGGGCTATCAAGATGCGCTTTATGCCAATATGGTGCTATTTAATGACATTGACTATCTTAA
>JALVVQ010000109.1:1240-3318 GCA_027023325.1 Campylobacteraceae bacterium
ACTTCTCTTATAGTATGGATGCGAAACTGAGCCATTTTGTACGAGAGAAAGGCAATCAGTCTGGACAGCTTGAGTGGGTACTGCCTGTGTCTTACCACTTCTCCTTGCTGGATGATTATCTGAAGGTGTCTCTGAGTGAAGAGCTTTATGCATTTGCAGGTAACTTTGACTTCAATGGTACAGAAAGAGTAGGCTATCAGACGCTAGTTGCAACCCACAAAATCAAACTCTCTTCCGATCTTCTCAAACCCTATCAATATGGTACCCATACGATAGAGTGGTCTGCAGAGTATGCACGCCAAAATTATTTGGGTGATGGCCTCGTTACCTATAATACACTCGATCGCTCTCTTCGCAGAGATTTTCTTTCGCGAGAGCCTTTTGATGACAGGGTGACGCTGGCATTGTCGCAATACTGGCACAACAATACACAGTCACTCTCTGCCAAGCAGCGTATCTCACAGGAGTACTATCCAGACAGAGATAAAAAATGGGGAGACCTAAGACATGAGCTGATGCTGGAGTATGGCAATTGGCGTATCTCCAACCTCCTGGAATACTCTTTCCGGTATCAAGGACTTTCCGAGATGTCCAATAAGCTTCAGTATCACACCAAGCAGTTTGCGGTAGATATGGAGCATTTTTGGAGAAAGGATGTGGAGCTGCACAAGGTGCTAACCAATGAGATCGCACTCCATGCACATTATCAATACAATGATACGCTCAAACTCTTTGGCAGCATGACTTATGATCTTGAGGAGAAGCACAGCAAGAAGTGGCGGTCAGGATTTCGTTATGACAAAGGATGCTGGGCGGTGGAGCTGAGTTATGAGCATGATACCAAACCGATACTTGGAGCCACTGGTGGAGCTTCACTGAGTAGCGATGCCTTTAGGGTGAAGGTGAGCCTTGTACCTTTTGGCGAAAGTGAGATCAGTCAATGATGCAGGTAGAAGCGCAGATACATGAGGCACTGGAGTGTCTAGATCTCCCTACTCTGGTGACCAAAGCAGATATCAAAAAAAGGTATCGACAGCTAGCCCGAACCCATCATCCTGACCTCTCACGCGAAGCGCAGGGAAAGATGGAAAAAATCAATGCATCCTATACGATACTTATGGAATATGTCGAGATGTTTCGTTATACCTTTGATACGGATGAGATACGCAAACACTATCCTGGAGCAGCACATGCCAAAACATTCGAACCCTAAGTACTTTTTAGACAGAGAAGAGGCGGCCAAGCAACTGTATGATGTCATCCCCAGAGATCTGTTTCTTGCTGATGAGACTATTGTCATAGCCTTGAGTGAAGGAGGTGTACTGATTGCAGATGCTATTGCACAGCAATTGGGCGTGCCGTTGGATATCCTTCTGATTGAGTCAGTCGTGGCGCCCAACAATCCTGAGCTTGCTATAGCAAAGGTCAGCGAAACACAGGAGATCGTGATCCACAGCGCACTGACAGAGGCATTTGATATCGAGGAAGCGTTTGTGTACAATGAGGCAAAGAGAGTCTATGATGACAAGATACTGAGCCATTTGTATAAGTATAGAAAAGGCGGCACACTGCATTCTGTATCAGGGAAGGCAGTGTTGTTGGTGGATGAGTGTATCGAAACAGATTTTACAGCGGTTGTTGCCATCAAGTCAATGATTGGCAAAGGTGCCAAAAATGTCTATGTCGCCACACCAGTGATGGATCTGTTCTCTTATGAGAGTTTGATACAGATCAGTGATGGGATTTTCTGCCCTCATCGCATACAAGACTATATTTCGATAGAATACTACTATGAAAATCTGGAGAGACCAGCATTTTCCGAATTAGAAAGGATAATACACCGTGACGAATGAAACCATAATAGAGATAGAGTGTGCCAATATTGCAGAGAGCTATGCCTTTGACAAGGTTGCCAAGCAAGCAAGTGGCGCGGTACTTTACCGGCAGGGAAAGGCTGTGCTTCTGGCGACAGTAGCGATAGATGAGACCGCAGTAGAGGAGGATTTTCTTCCGCTGACAGTGCAGTATATCGAGAAATCCTATGCCGCAGCTAAGATTCCCGGAGGCTTTGTCAAGAG
>JALVVQ010000110.1 GCA_027023325.1 Campylobacteraceae bacterium
TCAAACATACTACTGCAAAGGCTAAACAACAATGAACATTACACTACTTGATAGAGAAACCCTGGGAGATGATCTGGATCTCACACCACTAGAACATCTCGGTACCCTTACCATCTATGACAGTACTGTCGCAGAAGAGACTGCACAGAGAATCCAAAAGAGTCACATCATCCTCACCAATAAAGTCGTTATCGACAAAGCAGCCATGCAGGCAGCCGCCCATCTTAAGCTCATCTGTGTCACTGCCACAGGTATGAACAATGTCGATCTCGAGGCTGCCGCAGAACTGGGAATTACGGTCAAAAATGTTGCAGGGTATTCTACTCGGAGTGTGGCACAACACACCTTTGCCACTGCGCTCTCCCTGATCGAGCATCTGCCCTACTATGACCAGGTTGTCAAATCCAAGGCATGGTCACACCAATCTCTCTTCACTGATGTCAGCAGACCCTATTTTGAGATTGCAAATAAGGAGTGGGGGATTATCGGGCTGGGGGCGATAGGCAGAGAAGTTGCCAAAATCGCTGAGGCATTTGGTGCCCATATCAGCTACCACTCTGTCAGTGGCAATGCCACGCAGCCCTATACCCACAAGAGTCTGGAAGAGATCCTCTCTACTTCAGATATCCTCTCCATCCATGCCCCACTCACACCTCAGACCCAAGATCTCCTCCATACTGGCAATCTCCCCCTGCTCAAAGAGGGAGCAATCCTCCTCAATATGGGCAGAGGCGGTATCATCAATGAATTCGATCTTGCCGAAGAGCTGGAAAAGAGGGTACTCTATGCGGGACTTGATACCACCGCACAGGAGCCCATACAGGCAGATCATCCCCTGCTACAACTCACGCATCCAGAGCGACTTCTTCTCACCCCGCATATCGCTTGGGCCAGCATCCAGGCCAGACAAAAACTCCTCGAAGGTGTTGTGGAAAATATCAAAACATTTTTAGAAAATAACAATGACTGACCTACTCATCATCGGTACCGGTGGGGCTGGGCTCACCGCAGCTCTCACTGCGCATGAGGCAGGGCTTAGCGTCACGGTAGTCACCAAGAGCCTTCCCACACAGGCACAGACCTGCATGGCACAGGGTGGCATCAATGCTGCTCTTGGCAATGTAACAGAGGACAGCATTGAGAGTCACATAGAGGATACCCTGCATGCTGCACATGGTTTGGCTGATTCACAGATGATTGCCAGGATGTGCCATGAAGCACCCCAGAGTATTGCATGGCTGGAGCGTATGGGTGTGCCTTTCTCCAGACTTGATCATGCAGCCAACCCTTTGCAAAGTGTCGCGCAACGCCGTCTCGGAGGTGCCAGTAGCAAGCGCGCCTGCTACGCACAGGACTATACAGGACTCAAGATTCTACATACACTGTATGACCGATGTATCGAGGCAGGTATCGACTTTGTCACGGAGCACTACCTGATGAATCTCATCGTAGATCCAGATACGAAACAGGTCGCAGGTGCTACTTTTTGGGATATTCATCAAGGAAAAGTCATCGCGCTGGAGGCAGCCCATACCCTCATCGCTACAGGGGGATTTGGTGCGCTCTACCATGACCATACCACCAACAGCTACGGCTCGACAGGAGATGGGATCGCCGCGGTGCTTAGAGCAGGTGGAGTGGTAAGCAATATGGAGTTTGTGCAGTTCCACCCTACCGCGCTGCAAGGTTCAGCCATTTTGATCTCCGAAAGTGCCAGAGGAGAGGGTGGCTATCTGATAGACCATTACGGCAAAAGATTTACCGATGAGCTTGCACCCAGAGATGAAGTGGCCAGAGCGATATTTCGGCAGATGCAGGTGGGGCATCATGTTCGTCTGGATATCAGACATCTGGGCAAAGAGAAAATCGAAGCTCACCTGCCTCATGAGCTGCATTTGTGCCGTCTGCATGCAGGCATAGATCCTATAGAAGCCCCCATCCCCATCATACCTGTAGCGCACTATACCATGGGAGGTATCGCAACGGACTCCACCTTCAAAGTCCAAGGACTACAGCGATGCTATGCTATCGGAGAGTGCGCCAATGCCAAAGTCCATGGTGCCAACCGACTGGGTGGCAATTCGCTGCTTGAGATCATAGCCTTTGGACGACTGGTAATCGATACGATCGTAGTACAGACCAAACTCCCCTCCTCCAACTCTCTCAAAACCCAACAGATCAATCATGACACTGCTGTCATAGAGAAGATCTTTGCCAAACCCAATGAGGTCAATTTCTACCACAAACGCAAGGTACTGGGTAAACTCATGTACCGTGATGTAGGCATCATTCGTCATAGAGAGGCAATGCATGAAGCAGAAATATACCTGGACGAAATCACTGCCAAACTGGCCATCATGGGAGTAGGAGACAAATCCAGAACCCACAACCAAAACCTCATAGCGTTTTTAGAGTTCCGCAATGCCCTCTTGCTGGCACAAGGCGTACTCAAAAGTGCCATCCTCAGACAAGAGGGCAGAGGCGCACACTACCGTGAGGACTTCTCACTAGAACGCAGTGACCTGCAAGCTGAAACCCTATGTAGACTCTCTGATGGAAAGCTAACATTGGGTATCGGAGGATCTAACACATGACACTCACTATCCAAAGAGACCAGACCCCGGAGAGCTTCACCCTGCAGGCCACCAAAGCAGTCACCCTGCTCTCCGCACTCTACGAGATCAAGTCCAAGCTCGACCCCACCCTGACCTTTGGTGCGGGGTGTTGCAGTGGCGTATGCGGCAGCTGTGCCATACTGGTCAATGGCAAAGAACAGCTGGCATGCGGCTACAAATATCAAGACAATGATCTGATCGAGCCACTACGCTATCACCCAGTACTACGAGACCTCAAAGTAGACAAAACCAAAGCACATGACACGATCAAAAAAGTCGTGGGTCAACCTCATACTTCCACCGAGATACCTACCCTCTCCGATGAGTCCAAAACCAAAAAACAGACTGATTGTATCCTCTGTGACAGCTGTTATTCTGCTTGTCCGGTATTGGCAGTCAACCCAGACTTTTTAGGGCCTTTTGCCTTGACCAGAGCTTGGAGATATATTGCAGGGAGTCCGCAGAGGAATCAAGGGCGCCCACAAGGGGGTGCCCCTACGATAGCAGCAATCCAGCACAATGGTATCTGGGACTGTACACTCTGCGGAGAATGTACTGTAGCCTGCCCCCAAGGCATCGATCCCAAAACAGACATCATGATGCTACGAGGGGAGTCAGGCAAAGCTGGATACAGTGATCCAAACTTTGCTGTACAGGATTTTGGTACGCCAAATTTCGGGAGTGGGTTTGTTTAGTT
>JALVVQ010000111.1 GCA_027023325.1 Campylobacteraceae bacterium
GTATCCATCTAGGCCAAGAGGATATCGAAGAGGCAGACACACAAGCTATCTGGGAAGCTGGCATCCGACTAGGCATCAGCACCCACACCCCCGAAGAGATAGATATCGCCCTAGGCTTCAAACCCAGCTACCTGGCGATCGGTCCCATCTACGAGCCCATCTCCAAGGCACTCACCTACCTACCCGTAGGAATAGAAAGACTCAAAGCGTGGGCACACTCCGTACCCTACCCCATCGTGGTCATCGGGGGTATCACAGAGGAGAACATCACCGATGTCGTCGCAGCCAAAGCTGCCAGTGGTATCGCAATGATCTCAGGCGTATTGGATGGAGAGGGAAATATCTCTGAGGAGAGGACTAGGATGCTTGTGGAGGCGTTTGATTAGAATACCTCCCTATAGAAGATAGTTCTTTGGTTTTGGATGGGCTCATTTATTTCAACTCACATTTTATATTTTGAGTTGAAAAAATATGTATCACTTGTAAATATCGATAAACTGGGAAATACAAACACTATTTTTTTGAGTTTATACCGTCTTTTTATCTAACATAGTGGCACGAAACTCAACAAATATAACCCAACTCACTATGCATACGATTTGAGAAGTTCCTGCAAATTTGCCGGTGCTATATAGGTGATGAGTTTGCCCTGTTTGGCACGCACCAACAATCTGTACTCCACCAGCGCATTGAGATATTTTCTGGCTGTGTTAGCTGAAATGTCATAGTCGACTGAGACTTCAAGTGCATTAAAGACACGCCCAGGATGTTTGATCGCTTTTTTGACGATATCTTTTTGGACAAAATTGAGCGTTTCAGCCAATGATGTTCCTTTTAGAATCTCGGTCAATGCCTCAAATTCCTCACTTTTCTTTTCAAGATAGTGAAACAATGCATCAATAGCCCTCAAGATAATATCAGCCTGATAATAGAGGAAATAGGTCAAATCGTTATCATCTGTCTCACTATAAAGATAAGCGAGTGTATATTGTTTGGGTGCTTCTTTGAGAAGGGAACTGATTGAGATGTATTCAAAAAAATCAAAACCACTCTTGAGCATATACCAATAGAACAGAGCCCTTGCCGTCCGACCATTCCCGTCCGCAAAAGGATGCTCGTACCCAATCATAAAGTGCAGTATCATCGCTTTGACAATTGGATTGATAAATTCACCATTGCCTTCACCCAAATGGCGCTCATTTGCAAAATCACACAGTCTCTGTAGTCTGGAAATGAGTACATCATATTTGGGCGGCTCATGCAAGATGTTGTCATCTCTGTCCATAATAACAATCTCATCGTTCACTCTAAGTCTTCCGGGAATATTGCCGTTTTCATTGCTCCCTTTGGTTGCAATGGCATGCAGACCCAAAATCATATCGACACTCAACTCCTCATCTTTGATGCGCTTTATCTCCTGCATCAGCAGATAATTGTTGAGGATCATCTCTTCGTCTTTGTTTTTGGGCTTTCTCTTATGAGCGAGCATCTCTTTGGCCACTTTTCGTGTGGTCGAAGCACCTTCCAGCTGGGAACTGCTGATCGCCTCTTCGGCAATGAGCGATGAGATGAGATACTCTTGTCTGATCGTATCGGTCGGAGTAATACCCTGTCTCGATCGTTCCGATATGGTATAAAGCTTTGCCTGCAAAGAATCCGGCAATGCGTAATAAAACGGCTCATCATCTTTGTCAAACAGTATGATAGGTTTGCGGATATTGAATCGAGCAAATTTAACAGCCCACCATGCTTTCTGGGAATCATCCCCATCATGAACCCTGTATTTGAATTTGTCCCAATAGAGGTATCTTCCCTTTCCGTCTACCTCTCTGTATGTCATACTGTATTCTATATCATGCATCTCTTTTATCTGAGAAAAATCAAGTACAAACGGTGCCTTTTCGATAATGCTTTTTGCCATAGATTTCACTTCAACTCAAATTTTATATTTTGAGTTATTATAGCATATTTCGAGTCAATGAATGGATACTGTAGAATATCGCTGATGTCACTGCAGAAAAAGCTACCAATGGTATCGCTATGATCTCGGGAGTATTGGATGAGGAGAACAAATAATCAAATTTTTGTATCTAATAATTTTAGCTTTTCTTGAGTCACATCAAACAAATAAAACTGTTTTTGTTTATCTACTTTTTTAGTAATCAAGACTAAATTATCAGCTATCAATTCATAATTGGAGATATCTTTCAATATTGACTTCATCTGCTTTCCATCATAGTTTGTGATATAAAAGTCTTTCTTGTCTTTAGTGCTCAATAATTCATCGCCGTTTGTATCATTGGAAACTATTTCATATATATTTTTTTCTAATTTAAAATGATTTAATCCATATTTACCTGACGCTGTACTGCCATCACTTGCGATACCGAATGAAATTATATATGCATCCTGTACTAGCAACTTATAACTTTTTCTATCTTCTTTTGAAAAAATAAGATTAACCAAAGCATGTTCACTCTGATCATAATTGCTCACAGAAGCCAATCTAGGAGAGGCATAATATAGAATTTCTTTCCTCATGATAGTATCTGCTTGTACTTTTATGATATATACATCTTTAATATGCCTATAGAAAGATTTATGATATTGCATCTTTGCAGGATCTTCTTTTTGATTCTTCTTCTCTGTAGATTTTTTTATCTTAACGGTAGCAGGAGCATAAGTATGCGGTATGACAGAGGATAGCATGGTAACAATAATTCCGACAGCAACCAAAAAGAATAAGATTTGATTTGACTTCGAAATGAAACTAAATATTTTACTTTTCATTGAATACCTTTAAGTTTATTTCACAATTATACATAAATATTAGAAAACCACCGCATTAAGGAGAGATTTTAGTCCTTCATCCCAATTTTATAGCCTAGTTTATTGACGTTTATAAGCCCTTCGTCCGCTCATAACACACCTCTACTGCCTTGATAAAAGCATCTCGCACACCACCTTCTTCCAGTGCAGCCGTGCCTGCGATCGTCGTACCGCCTGGAGAGGTGACACGGTCTTTGATGATGGCGGGATGCTCGTCCTCCAACAGCGCACCCATCCCATCCATCAGTGCAGCGACATATTCATAACTCTTGTCTCTGGGCAGTCCGATATTGACCGCACCATCACTTAGCGCTTCGGCTACCAGTGCGATCCAAGCAGGGGCAGAGCCGCCGATGCCTGTAGCGATATCCAGCTGGGCTTCACTCTCCAGCCAAATGGCTTTGCCGATAGAGGAGAGTATCTGCAATGCCTCTTCTTTGAATGTCTCATCTCCACAGACCGAAGTCACGGATTTACG
>JALVVQ010000112.1 GCA_027023325.1 Campylobacteraceae bacterium
ATCAATAATTTAGACTTTCGAGGAGGAAAACTGTTACAATCGGTATCGTAAGAGGATGGAATAAGAAAAGTTGTTTTACTGGTCTAGGAAAAAGGGAGCATTATACTCTTGTATGGAGAGGCATGTTGGTCTGATTCGTATCTGATTATTGTGATAAGGTGCATTGGCAAACGCACCCTTGTTTGGGTGTTAAATAGGGATTGCAAGGGTGGATGCCCTACGCAAACTCCTCACCCAAAATATCTTTTGCCTGCATCATGTCCTTGTCTCCACGGCCTGAGAGATTAACCAGTATGACTTGGTCTTTGATCTCTTCTGGCTTCATCTTTTTGAGGTAGGCGATGGCGTGGGAGCTTTCAAAGGCGGGGATGATACCCTCGCGTTGGCTGAGCCAGACGAAGGCTTTGAGTGCTTCGTCATCGGTGATATGGTCGTAGGTGACCTTGCCTGCTTCTTTGAGGTAGGCGTGCTCGGGGCCGATACCTGGGTAGTCCAGGCCGGCTGAGATGGAGTGGGCTTCTTGGATCTGGCCGTCTTCGTCTTGGAGGAGGTAGCTGAGCTGTCCGTGCAGAACACCCGGGGAGCCTTTTTCTAGAGAGCAGCCATGCTTGGAGTCTAGTCCCAGACCGCCTGCTTCGATACCGATACATTCGACACCCCCATCCTCTAAAAAGTGGTTAAATACCCCCAATGCATTGGAGCCACCACCGATACAGGCGATGACCTTGTCTGGCAGGCAGCCTTCTGCTTCTGCGAGCTGTGCCTTGGCTTCCCAGCCGATGATAGACTGGATATCGCGTACCATCATAGGGTAGGGGTGAGGGCCTGCTACAGTGCCGATGAGGTAGTAGGTATCTCTGGCGTGGGTGACCCAGTGACGGATGGCATCGTTCATGGCATCCTTGAGGGTTTTGGAGCCTGACTGTACGGCATGGACTTTGGCACCCAGAAGTTTCATGCGAAAGACATTGAGTTCTTGGCGTGCCACATCTTTGGCACCCATGAAGACTTCACACTCCAGCCCAAAAAGTGCAGCGACAGTGGCAGTAGCGACCCCATGTTGTCCAGCGCCTGTTTCTGCAATGATCTTTTTCCTTCCCAGCCTTTTTGCCAATACTGCCTGTGCGACACAGTGGTTGATCTTGTGTGCGCCTGTGTGGTTGAGGTCTTCTCGCTTGAGATAGACTTTGGCACCGATCTCTTCGGAGATATTGGCAGCATAGTAGAGTGCGGAGGGGCGACCGACATAATGTTTGTAGTAGTAGTCCACCTCTGCCCAAAAATCTGCATCAAAGCGTACGGCTTCGTAGTCTTGGCGTAGTTGTTCCAATGCGGGCATGAGGGTCTCAGGGACGAATCTGCCACCAAATTTTCCAAAATGCCCATTGTGGTCTGGGTCAAACGGTGAAGGGGTAGGGATATAATAGTTGTTAGCCATAAAATATACTCTCTGTTTAAGATTTCCGTATTGTATCTAAAAATGTGTTAGTGTTATTGCATCATTCAAGTTCACTTCTTTTTGTCTTTGTGCACCTTATACCATCGGATATGTGCCAAGTGCTCTGGGTAGGTGGCGGCAAAATTGTGCGTGCCGTTGTCTGCGAGCATAAAGTAGAGATAGTTTGTGTTGGCTGGATTGAGTGCTGCGATCAGTGCTTTTTGGGTGACGCTGCCTATGGGGTGCGGGGGTAGACCTTTGTGGCGGTAGGTATTGAAGCGAGTGCTATCTTTTTGGATGCGCTCTGGTGTGATGGGTGTATGGGAGTATTTGCCATAGTTGAGGGTGGCGTCGAGTTGGAGTTTCATGCCTTTTTGGAGTCTGTTGTGGATGACCGAAGAGATCAGTGGCATCTCATCGGGGTTTTGGGTCTCTTTTTGGATAATCGAGGCAATGGTGAGGATGCGTGACCAGTCATGGGTATCATAGTTTCCCAGATAGGTGTCTGCCAATACCTCAAAACGCTGCTGAGAAGTCATGGTTGTATAATAGGCAATAGCAGCTGCTGTAATACGGTAGGGTATCTGGTAATAGCCTGCCAGGATACCGCCTTCATGGTAGGGAGAGTAGTGGTGGTATTGTGCCACAATCTTTTGGGCAGATAGGTTGGTCTGTTGTGCTGTTTGCGTAGCAAAATCCTGGATAGTAGTACCGCTGTACATGACGATGCGTCTGGTTTTTTCTCTCGGTTTCTTCTGTAGTGCCTGCATGAGCTCCTCTCTGGTGAGCTTGGTTTTTGTATCGAATCGTACCCAGCCCTGAGGAGGTCTTGGGTAGCGTTTGATCAGTCGGTAATCCAAGATATCGAGAGGAATATGCTGCTGCTGGAGTGCTGTGAGTAGAGAGCAGTTGTTGTCAGGGATATAGAGTAGTGCAGGTGGAGTGATCATGGCATATGCATGGTGAATGATATAAAGAGGTAGCGCCAGCAATAGTAACAGAGAGACTTTGACCCCTATCCGTAGGGTGTGCAACACCTCCCAAGCTGAGGTCATAGCAGCTGTGACAGTGTTGTTGATAGAATCTTTTTGATGCATGGC
Source organism: Campylobacteraceae bacterium (assembly GCA_027023325.1). Taxonomy (GTDB): domain Bacteria; phylum Campylobacterota; class Campylobacteria; order Campylobacterales; family Sulfurovaceae; genus JAAXPZ01. The sequence goes on from JALVVQ010000112.1 coordinate 2,539, forward strand.
TCCCCTCTGTTTTGAGGGTAGGCATAAAGCCTACCCCTACGCAGGACTATCCTTCTATTTTGGCCACACGCCCTGTGTGTCTGCCGCCTTCAAAAGTTGTGTTGATAAAAGCATCGATCATACTCTCGATGACCCCTTGTCCTACGACACGCTCTCCAAAGGCGAGGATCTGGGCATTGTTGTGGGCTCTTGCCATGGCAGCGGTGTAGGCATCATGACAGAGGGCTGCACGGATGCCAGGTACTTTGTTGGCTGCCATGGAGATACCGATACCTGTACCACAGACGACGATACCGAAGCTGCCCTCATCCGCTGCTACTGCCTCTGCGCACTTGCGTCCAAAATCAGGATAGTCTACTCTGTCTGCCGAATCAGGTCCCAGATCGATGATCTCATGCCCTTTGTCTGTGATGAGTGCTTTGATATAGGCTTTGACAGCATATCCTGCATGATCGGTGGCGATGTAAAATTTCATGGTCTTTCCTTTTAAAGTATGGTTTGAAGTATCCAGCTCACAGGAGAAAAGATCCAGTCTCCTAGTGGCGTGGCAAGAATAAGCACGATAAAGATCATACCATAAGGAAAGATCTTTTCGATGAATTCCACTACGGCTCTCCAGCGCATTTTGGCTGCAAAGTGCAGTACGACCTGAGAGCCATCTAGTGGAGGTACAGGGAGGAGATTGAATACCCCCAAGACCACATTGATGACAATACTTTGCATGACAAAAAGATACATAAACGCGCCAAAAGCACTCTGAGGATGGTCAAAGAGCGGGAAAATTGTAGCCAGCAGGATCGCCAATAGAAAGTTGTAGGTTACTCCTGCCAGTGCTACGGCTATCATGGCACCGTGTCCGCCGTTGCGTATGACGACATTGGCATTGATCGGTACAGGCTTGGCCCAGCCAAACAGAAAGGGAGCCCCAGAAAAGTAGAGCAGTGCAGGTACCAGTATCGTACCGACTGGGTCGATATGCACGAGAGGGTTGATACTGAGTCTGCCTCTGGACTTGGCGAGGTCATCTCCATAGCGGTAGGCGACCCAGCCATGCATGATCTCATGCCCTATGACAGCGACAGCGATCGCTAGTATCGATGCGATGACCTTGTAGATCTCTATTTCATTTTCAGTCAACGGTAGGCTCCTCTCGTTCCATAGTCTTGATGCTTCGTCCGATACGGCTCCAGCGTACAGAGTAGCGATAGTTGTCCCATTTGGTTTCGCAGGCTTTGGATCCCAGATCCAAATCACCACAGATGTAGGAGAGCATCTGGTGGTCTCTGCCGCCACCTTCGCCTTTGTAGACACGCGCATAGCTACGATACTCCAGACTGAAGTAGGTGAACCAAGGTTGCCCGATGATCAGACTATAGGGCACGGAGCCCCAGAAGCGGCTGTCATTGGAGTTGTCACGGTTGTCACCTATCATGTAGTAGTGGTCAGGCTCAACTTTTTTGTATAAGACATTGACGGATCCACCATTTACTGTGTAGCTAGGTGCATTTAGATCTTCTATGTAGAGCGGCTTCATATCCAACAAATCTGTATGACCTATGCGCCGTAGCAGTTCGAGGAAGCTGTTGCTATCATATTCAGGTAGATACTGGATACCAGGAAAGAGGTCTGCATAAGGGTTATCGATCCAGAGCTTTCCCATAGCAGATATGATCTTCTCTTTAGGATAGTGTGCTTGGATATAGCTGTCACCTTCGTGGAAATGGATTAGGAGATGCTTGTCATAGTAGAGTATTTCATCTCCACCTACTGCCACGCAGCGCTTGACATAGTGGGTTTTTTTGTCTGTAGGCACATAGAAGATGACGATGTCTGTTCTTTTGGGTCTTTCTCCTTCGATGAGATGACCGTTATGATTAAAATCAGGCAGTATTTTGAGCCCTACCCAGGGAAGCTCGGGTAGGGGTATACCATAGCTGAATTTCTTGGCAAAGAGAAAGTCTCCGATGAGCATGGAGCGCTTCATGGAGCCGCTGGGGATCACAAAGGACTGTGCCACGAAAAAGATCATAACCAGGACAAAAAAAATCGCACCCGTCCAAGTGCCTGAGAAATGGTAGAGTTTTTTCAAAAAGTTTTTCACAGAATCTCCCTTGTTTTGGCTGCTTTGAGTGTGTTTTCTAAAAGCATGGCGATGGTCATAGGGCCCGCACCTCCAGGTACCGGGGTGATAAAGCTGCATCGCTCTTTGACAGCCTCGAAATCCACATCGCCTACCAGCCTACCGTCCTCGAGACGATTGATACCGATGTCGATGACGATAGCACCTTCTTTGACCATCTCTTGGGTGATGAGGTTGGGCTTGCCTACGCCGACAATGACGATATCGGCACTGCGTGTGTGTGCTGCGAGGTCCTGGGTGTGGATATGGGTGATAGTGACGGTCGCATCAGCATTGAGCAGGAGTGATGCCATCGGTTTGCCTACGATGTTGCTGGCACCCACGATACAGATATCTTTGCCCTGTAGGTCGATCTCGTACTTCTCAAACATCTTCATGACACCCAGTGGTGTACAGGGCACAAAGCAGTCCAGCTTGGTGACAAGTCTACCGACATTGTAGGGATGGAAGCCATCCACATCCTTTTTGGGGTCGATTACTTCGATGATCTTATCTGCGTCGATATGAGGAGGGAGTGGCAGCTGTACAAGGATACCATCGATACGGGGATTATCGTTGATCATTTTGATTGTGGCAATGATTTCTTCTTGGCTGATGGTCTCAGGCATGGAGTGGGTGATGGCATAGAAGCCGACCTTTTCGCAGGCTTTGGCTTTCATCTTGACATATGCATGACTGGCAGGGTCATCACCGATCAGGATTACCGCCAGTCCTGGAACGATATTACGGGTCTGCTTGAGAAGTTCGACCTCTTTGGCGACTTGGGCTTGGGTGTGTTGGGCTAGGGATTTTCCATCGATGAGTTGCATAGTGTGTGGTTGACCTTTTTAAATATATACTAGGCAGACTTGATACCCTATGATATATTTTGGATAATTTTACGGTATTATATCGAAAAATATTTATGGTGTTTAAATGAAAAAAATATCTTTACTGTGTCTCTGCCTGCTTTCTTTGCGTGCAGAGGATTTTATCTCAGAGTTTGAGTATGGGCAGATGCTCTATCGTAATCCCAGGGGGGTGAGCTGTGTGCCTTGTCATGGAGATACAGGAGAAGGCAAAGAGATCGTCAGCTATAAGAATGACAAAGGAGAGCGTATCGTGATCAGTGGCCCAGATATCCGTACCGCTTCGCTGGCGCAGATCAGAGAGAGTGTGCAGGAGAGTAGGGGGGTGATGCCTCGTTATTTCTTGACGGACAAAGAGATTAGAACGATTCATGCCTATTTGCAGAAGGTTAATGCAGATAACAATGTGAGTAGTGATGATAGTTAGAAGCCTACTCTTTGTGTTGCTGCTTTCTGTTTCTCTTTTAGCTAAAATTCCCTTTTCTAGCAGGCAGCTTCTCGTGGTGACCACTGCTGACTGGTCAGCCAGCAGTGGTCAACTGCAGAGATATGAGAAACGAGCGGGAAAATGGCAAAAAGTGGGCAAGCATATCGCAGTCAAGGTAGGCAAAAATGGACTGGCATGGGGCAGGGGTCTACACACGCTTCCCAAAGGAGTCAAGCGCATCAAGGTAGAAGGTGACGGTAGGGCACCGGCAGGCATCTTTCGTCTCTCCTATGCGTTTGGGGACAAAGCCCTTTCATTGGACTACCCCTATCACCGTATGACCCGCCACCATCACTGCGTGGATGACAGTCGCTCTCAATACTACAACCGTGTCATTGATAGCCGCAAGGTACGCAAGGATTACAAAAGCTTCGAGCACATGAAGTTTCCCAGTGGCCTGTACAGCTATGGGCTTTTTGTGGATCACAATCCCAGGCATATCCCCAGGGCAGGCTCATGTATCTTTATGCATATCAAAAAATCCAACGGCAAGCCCACTGTGGGCTGCACAGCTATGAGCAAACCAGAGATACTCAGGGTATTGAAGTGGCTTGATAAAAGCAAGAAACCATTGTTGATACAGGCACCAAAAAGTGTGATAAAAACATTGTTTTGATATAATCACTCAACAAAATAATATAGGAAAAAAGCATGCAAGATTTTCTCAAAAAGGCCAAAGCAAGCAGCAGCGTAATGGCTACGCTGACAGGTGCGCAGAAGCGTCGTATGCTCGAAGCGATGGCAGATGCGATCGCGTCAGAGTCTGGTGCGATACTTGAAGCCAATGCCAAAGATATGGCCTATGCCAAGGAGCACGCTATCTCGGAGGCACTACAGGACAGGCTGATGCTCGATGCCGGAAGAGTAGCAGATATCGCCAATTCGCTTAGGGAGATTGCGGCACTGCGTGAGCCTGTGGGTAGAGTGCTGGATGGCTGGTATACTGATGCTGGGTTTAGAGTGGAGAAGGTCTCTGTGCCTATCGGCGTGGTGGGTGTCATCTATGAGTCTAGACCCAATGTCACAGCAGATGTCGGGGCACTTTGCTTCAAGAGCGGCAATGTGGCGATCCTTAAGGGAGGCAAAGAGGCAGAACACTCCAACAGAGCTATTGCGGAGGTGCTTCAGAGGGTATTGACTCAGCATGGCTTGCCAAAAGAGGCGATCGCATTGCTGCCGGACAGCTCTAGAGAAGGGGTGGCAACGCTGATCAAGCAGGACAAATATGTGGATCTGATCGTGCCGCGTGGTGGGGCGGCACTCATCGCCTATGTCTCACAAAATGCTACCGTGCCAGTAGTCAAGCATGACAAAGGACTCTGTCACACTTATATCGATAAGGCAGCCGATATCGAAAAAGCACTCTCTGTCATCACCAATGCCAAATGCCGCCGTACAGGTATCTGTGGTGCAATGGAGACATTGTTGGTGGATGAGGCGGTGGCTGTAGAGGTGCTTCCTCAGGTGCAGGAAGTATTCAGACCCTACGGTACCGTACTGAGAGGGTGCGAACAGACACGGGAGATTATCGATATCGCGCCTGCTACAGAGGAGGACTGGGATACAGAGTATCTGGATAATGTGCTCTCTATCAGGACAGTAGATGGGGTAGCAGGTGCCACCGCACACATCGCCGCACACAGTTCGGGGCACTCCGATGCGATTCTTACAGAGAACTATACCACGGCGGAGTCCTTTCTGAATGCCGTGGACTCCGCCTGTGTCTACCTCAATACCAGTACACAGTTTACTGATGGTGGACAGTTTGGTTTTGGTGCTGAGGTAGGAATATCTACCAATAAACTCCATGCCAGAGGCCCTATGGGGATCAATGAGCTGACCACCTACAAATATAAGATCTATGGCAATGGCCATACGAGAGCATAGAGGCGCATAGATGAAGGGGATGATTGTCTTATGGTTGTTTTTGGGGGCCTTTATGTGGGGGGACAGTAATGTCACTAGCAAAGCACCCGAGCGCACCAAAGAGATCACAATTCAAGGCAATCATGCGATCGAAACTTCTGAATATCTCGATGCGTTAGGAGTGAAAGAGAAAAGCTGGTATGTATTTTGGGGAGAGGATACGCCTACTGTTTCCCAAAAAAGTATTCCCACCATTGCTGACACCATGCGAGAGTTTCTTGACTCCAAAGGCTATTATGATGCCAAAATCAGCGTCAAAAACAGCCCTACGAAGGTCGAAGTGATGATTGATGAAGGAAAACCAGTCACCGTCAGTGACCTTCAGGTCGATACAGACTTCAATATCCCTCCGGTAGCAGACTTCAAAGTAGGCACACGCTTTGAGGCAGCTAAGTTTGTCCGTATCAAGCAGGAGATTAAAAATCTACTGATGAAGGCAGGGTACTGCAACTATCAGCTCGATACCAAAGCCTATGTGGATCTAGACAAACGAACGGTTGCTTTGAAATATCTGCTTAAAAAAGGAGCACTTTGTTATTTTGGAGAGACCAAGATCGTCAGCAAGCCTGAGAATATTTCCCAAAAGGTCATCCTCTCTAGACTGAGGTACAAAAAAGGGGAGGTGTATTCCCCTGAGAAGATCAGCCGTACTTTCTCTGCACTCAATGGATTGGATGCCTTCGGTTCCGGCACAGTGTCTCCTGAAGCGCAAGAAGAAGAGGAGGGTGTAGAAGAGGAAGAGAATCATAAAGCACCCCGTTCAGTCATTCCTATGGAGGTCAGCCTCTCCCCTAAAGAGAAGCTCAATCTCTTTAAGGGAGGTTTCGGCTACGATACAGCACTGGGCATGCGTCTCCAGCTTTACTATGAACGGCGCAACTTTATGGGGGAGGCACGCAAGTTTACCTCGAAACTACACTACTCGGACAAGAGCAAGTATGGAGAGATGACACTGTTTTCACCAGCACTGATCGCACTCAATGGGGATTATTTTGATTTTTATACTGAGCTGGGATTTGCCCACACGATCTATGATGCCTATGATGAGAACAAAGGTTATTTGCGAGCTAAGCTCACCTATGAGAGAGATGACATTACTGTGGCTCTGGGTGTCGGAATGGAAAATATTGATATCCAAAGAACGGCTGTTAATCCTGCGATCATCAGAGGAAACTTCTTGCTGCTCTATCCCTTTGCCAGCTTAGTGTATGATGGGCGAGACTCCAAGATCAATCCAAAGAATGGCTATTACTTCTCTTCCTATACGGAGTATGGGGTGGATTACAAACCCGCTGCAAGCAGTTACTACAAGTTTCTACTTGAAGGCAGACTAATCAAGAGTTTTGGTCCGCTGACCCTGGCAGCTGTAGCTAAAGTAGGGGTATTGGAAGAGCTCTCCAATCAGGTACCTGCCTCCAAGCGTTTTTATGCCGGAGGTGCATACAGTAACCGTGCCTATGGTGAGCATGATGTTGGTATCACCACCTCATCAGTGGCCAGCAGTGCATTGGGCGGGAAAACTTGGATGAATTTTTCGATGGAGGCGGACTATCCGCTGTATGGTGATCTTTCAGGGGCACTCTTTTTTGACAGTACCATGATCAACGAAGCATCTTATGATTTCAAGGGAGAGACGATCAACGCGGCTGGATTTGGTCTGCGTTATCTGACACCAGTTGGACCACTTAAGGTAGATGCTGGTGCCAATATCAAAGATGTTGATCAGTATGGGATTAGTTTTCAGATAGGACAGTCGTTTTGAGGATGCTTAAGAGGTCACTGTTCTTTCTGATTCTTTTCCTAGTCGTTCTATTGGGGCTGCTCTATATCGTGATCAACTCCTCTTATGCCTTTGACAAAGCAGCCAGTTACTTTGCTCCTCAGTATGGTATACACTATGATAAAATCAGGGGCAATGCCTGGGAGGGCATTACGATAGAAGGGCTGTATTACCAAGAGAAAAAGCTGGCACGAGAGATTAAGCTCAAGCTCAATCCTACCACGCTTCTGAAAAAGAAGATCACCGCATCACACTTGGTGCTCCATGGGGTCAATGAGCAGTATTTGGAGGCGATGATTGCTGATCTTTCTGAGGGTGAAGAGGACAATAGCAGCAGTAGCTTCCCTTTCTCGATACGCCTCAATGATGTCAAGCTCACAATGCTTCCTTTTGCAGTCTCAGGCATCCATTTCGTGCAAGCAGACCTACAGGTAGCATCGATTGATTATGCCGAAAATGATTTTGCTTTCGGTACCTTGAAACTCGCAGCGAAAACCTCTCTAGGGAATGCTGATATCAAGGGTAGATACCAAGGAAGAGACCTGCATCTGAGCAGCCTCGATATCGGAGGACTCAATACAGAAGAAATCGAACGGCTCTTTGTGGACAATAACAGTACTCAGGCAGAAGCGTCCAGCGAATCCAATGACACAGCACAGCAGAGTCCTAGTATCTTCGTCCCCAAAAAACTTTGGGTGAAGCGCCTCAAGACCACAGTTTTACCTAGAAAGTATCAGGGCATGATGCTTTCCTTGCTGACGATAGAGGGTAAAGCACTTGAAGTGGATTTAGATCAGGAGAGTTTGCTGGGAGAGCTGGCATTGTCTGTGCGCACCGATGCCGCCAAGGCAGAGATCGACCTGCTGGCTACCCCTAATCAAATGCGGTTTCGCAAAGTAGCCATCCATGATATCAATGTAAGCAAAATCTTGGGACTTGTCTCTTCTGAGAACAACAGCAGCGAAGCTACAGAAAACAGGAATCAGACAGAAAGCAATGCGACACGAAAGATACCGTTTGTCTCAGATCGTATTCGTTTGGATGAGGTAGAGATGACGCTGCTACCTATGGTGCAAGCAGGTATTCTGATCAGTGAGACCATGCTCAGAGCAGAGGCGCTGGAGATCGATTTGCCTCACAAAATAATCAACAGCGGAGAGATAAGCCTCCACGCTGTCAGCCCGATTGTTACCATGACACATCAAGGCAGCATCAAAGACAATCAACTCAAGAGTCATATGGTTATTGAGCCCAAAGAGGCACTGCTGAAAAAGTATGATGTACCGCTACGCAAAGGCGCACTCGAAAAAATCACCATAGATGCGGTCACAGACAAGGATCAGCTACTTGCAGATATGAGATTTTCTGCCTCGAAGCTATTGGATGTGGACAAGGATGCCTTCAATCTCGACGTCAAGCCTTCTCTGTTGCATATACAATACCTTTTTGATACAGGGAAGCTCACAGGCAACCTAAAATCCGCTATCCGTACACCTTATACGAAACATACAGCCGTGCAGTTAGCATTTAAACAAAAAGAGCAGTTTACATTCGAAGGAGAACTCTCTACTCCTGGCATTGATGGTATTGACCCCAAACTTGCTTCCTTGCTTAGAGGCGTGAAGGTAAATTTCGACGGTAATCTGAGTGATCTGTCTGCTACAGTAGAGAGTACCAAGCTTCGAGGAAATGCCACCCTGAAAGAGTTTGCCAAGGGTGTTGTGCATCTCGAGAGCAAAGAGACACTGGATGTAGAGACGCTGGTCAAGCTGCCCAAAGCACTCAAGGGCACCAAGGCCAAATTACTGATCGATATGCCATTCGATGCGAACCAGACCTTTCCTCTGCATGCCAAAGCCAAACTGCTCTCCAATGTGCTAAATATGGATGCCAATGTAAGCTATGACAAGATGATCTCTTTGAAGGCTAGTGTCACGGTTTCTCCCAAGTCATTGCTCAAAAAACTAGATAAAAATATCCAGCTTGAAGCACTCAGCCCATTGAAGATCAATGCCACGCTCAAAGGGGATGCCCTGCAGGCAAAACTGCATGTAAAGAAACTGAAGGTAGTGGCTGAATATAACTTGAAGTCGGGTGCGGCCAAAGGAGATATCGATCTGGCAGGCACATACCTAAAGATCTCTGGTGCTTCTGCCAAAGCACTGGTAATCAAGGTAGAGAGCAGTGCTATTCAGACACTGCTCAAAGCAGTCAACAGCCTCTATAAGGTAGATCTACCAGAGGTAAGTGGAGGGGTGGCACTGCAGGCAGAAGTCAAGGATCTCAAATCCCTCTCACTCACCCTCCAGTCCAAAGAGATCAAGATAGGCAAGGGCAAGGAGGCAACCACACTTGCCAACTTTTCTCTGAAAGCAAAAGGGGATGAGAAGGGTGTACTGTTGGAGCGCTATGCCGTAGAGACACAAGGTGTTAAACTGTATGCCCAAAAACCTTCCAAGCTCATGTTCAAAGGCGACAGTCTCCTCCTCTCTCCTCTTTGGCTCGATGATATGCTCAAGATCACAGGGGAGTATAACCTCAAACAGAAAAAGGGCATGATCAAGACAGAAGCCTCTGCGCTGAAGATCGATCACGAAATGGCCGAAATCATCGCTGCGCTGGGTTTGGATACCAAGATCAATGGTGAGAAGATCTTATTGACGGGTAAAATCCATCTCAAAGGCGGCAACATCAAGTATGATCTCAATACCAAAAGTTTCGCTGCAGACAGTGACATCATTATTCTTCAGCGCCAGCGCAAAAAAAATAACTATTTTGAGAAAAATATTGCATTACAGGTGGCACTCGACAGCAGCAAGCCACTGCGCTATAAAAAAGGAGATATTAATATCGCACTGCTGCCAAATCTCAGCATCAAAAAGCGTTACGGAAGAAGCTTGAGGGTATATGGAAAAATTGCACTGCTTCCCGGTGGATTCTACCGCTTTGAGGGCAAAAAGTTTGTACTCAAAAAGAGCAGTATCATCTTCAAAGGCAAGCCTACTGCACCAATCCTTAATATTACTATCCGCTACCGTCACGCAGGCACAACGATCCAGATCAGAGTCTCAGGTACTGCCTCAGACCCTGCGCTGGACTTCTCCAGTGATCCGCATATGAGCAGAGAGGAGATTCTCTCCTACATCATGTTTGACACAGGCAGTGGTGGCAGAAGCAACAAAACGGCTGATGTGAGCAATCTGGTAGCAGGAAGTCTGGTCAAGTCACTCTTTTCCAGTATGGGTCTCAAGCTGGATCATCTGGTGCTCACTGGTGCAGGGTTTGAGGTAGGTAAAAAGCTGAGCGACAAGATCACCGTGATCTATGATCAGAGCAGAGAATCCTCGGTAAAGGTGCGAATACAAAATACAAAAAATATCGAAACAGACATCTCATTTGGTGCCAGCTCTAGATCCGCAGACATCTTTTATAAAAAAGAGTTTTAAGGTTTTGATAAGATTCAATAAGATTAAAATTACAATGAAATCCTAAGCTTTTGCATGGTAAAGTACATCTCTGTTATTATCTGAAGGAACTAAAAGTTTTTGGCAGGAACTTTGACTTTACACATATATATTTTAAATTTGAAAAGGATTTTTAATGTATAATGCTCCCTTTTTCCTAGACCAGTAAAACAACTTTTCTTATTCCATCCTCTTACGATACCGATTGTAACAGTTTTCCTCCTCGAAAGTCTAAATTATTGATGTACTCATAATAGACTTCATTGGGTGTTTTGTAGTCGATTGCTGAGTGTAATCTTTTTCTATT
>JALVVQ010000113.1 GCA_027023325.1 Campylobacteraceae bacterium
TCCTAGCAGTACCATCTGCTTCTGTGAGAGTGTCAGGTCGCTGATCAGCTGCTTTGGTTCGATGTGCAGACCGATAGCATCGATGACTTCTTGTGCTTCTTTGTAGATATCACTCCAACGCACAAACAGACCATGCTCAGGACTTACGAGCTGATCCATCATGATATTTTCAGCCACACTCAAATGCGGTACGAGTGCGGTGTCTACTTCTTGGTAGACAATGACGATGCCATGCTTTTTGGCATCGGTCGGATTGTTGATCTCAATGCTCTGACCATCCATGACAATCTCCCCTTCTGTGGCACGATAGGCGCCAGAGAGAATCTTCATCAAGGTGCTTTTTCCAGCACCATTGGCACCTACAAGTGCATGAATTTCACCGGGTTTTATCTCAAAGTCCACTCCGGTGAGCGCCTGCACACCGGGGAAGCTTTTGGAGATTTGTGTCATAGATAACATAGGGAGACTCCTATTTCTTTTCCAGTTCTGCCATCCAAGGCTCTACAAAGTCATTTGAATTTCCCCAAGCAGGATAAAGCTTGGCCAGCCCATCCATGCCGATGCGCTCTTTAGGAAGATCTGCTGACTTGACCAATACGGGGGTCATAGAGTAATATCGTGGGATTCTCTCTCCTGCCAATGCCTTGAGCGCCAGTCTTACCTGTACTTTTCCTACGGTATAAGGGTTAACTGCTGCTGAAGCTTTCCAGATCTCAGGGTGTGTCTGCATCATCGCCAGGTCTTGGTCAGAGATATCGACAGAGAAGAGTGGGATTTTTTTACCAGATGCCACGATAGCATTGTAGAAACCTTTGGCATACTCATCCCAGACAGCATAGACTGCATCAATATTGTTGTTGGTGGTCAACAGTGTCTCTAGTGCTGTTTGCGCCTTTGGCATAGGGTTATTGGTACCAAGGTCGATGGTGTTGACCACTTTGATACCGGTATAGGTAGGCAGGATCGCCCCTTCCCAGATACGGTGTCGTTTGTCGGTGGGTGGCACATTGGCAACACGGTTATAGACCACATTGCCTTTGCCATCGAGTGCCTGCACCAGTGCCATCTGAGAGAGCAGTCCCATCATGAGGTCATACTGATCCAGTGAGACCAATTTTCCATTGGCTACCTTGCTATCGACAGGGAAGTCATTATCAAAGACGATGACAGGGATCCCTGCCTTGAGTGCCTTTTCGACAGACTTTGTCAGTGCATCCGCTTTGCCATGCGAGATAAGGATGGCATCCATCTTGTTAATCACAGCATTTTCGATACCCTCTGCCATTTTTGCCAGATTATGGTTGGCATCGATGACGCTGAGTGTGACCCCATATTTGGCCGCTTCTGCCTTGGCACCATTGATATGCATGATCATATGGGTACCTGTCCCCCACTCTTTGACCAGTGCCATTTTGAGCTTTTTCCCTTTGACACCGGCTGGTATCTCCGCATTGACCGTCACTATGGCAACCATAGTTGCCAGCAATAAACCTAGAATTTTTTTCATACTTTCTCCTTTTTGATGTATGTGTGAATATAACGCTTCAGTATGCATATCTCTCATGCACACGATACAATACTATTCCTCCTTTCATAAACTTCCTGTTGTATTCCCTGTAATTATGAGATACAAACTCCCGTAATTTTAACACCCTCCTCTATAAATATAGTTTAAAGAGAAGATATTTTGAAACTTTTTTGGAATATTCTGAAGCATATCTACATAACCATATGACAATTTGACATATTTTGCCAACAGTCACCGGAGAAGAGGCTATACTGATACCATGTATCAAAAGAAGAAAACACGACTCTATGTCTCAGAGCTCCTGACCGATCCTGCTGTCGCCTACCCTGCCTACTATATACTGAGCAGCAGTATGTCCAGCAATGAGATGCTGCTGACAGCGTTGGAGGCACTGCACAGCTTTGATTTTCGCTATTATGAGACACCCCGGAGTCATAGAGATATCTTTGTGATGTTCGATGCGGGCACTTTTCCTATCTATAAAGAGAAGTATATCGTGGGGTATTTTGGTGGCAAGATGATGTATCTGGAGTCGCATGGCTGGAAAGGCATGCCTGCCACAGCTGAGATATTTGAGATGGAAAATTGGTTAGTGTGTTGAGGCGGCGCAAGCACTCGGAATATAGGAGACTACCTTAGTATCAGCACAGGCGGTACAGCCAGTCGAGTAGGTCTCATCCTTGCCATTGACCAATTTTGCACAGACAGGGCGGTACTCTGCGGTACACATCTGAGGTCTAGGGTCTACACATACTGTACGGCTTGGATCTCTTGCTGGTTCTTTTGGTTCGCTCTTTGTGTCTGGCTGCGCACAGCCTGCTGCCATGAGACTTAGGAGTATTGTGGCTATCTGCTTTTTCATATCTCCACACTCTCTTTCATTGTATTTTGAACCTCTGGCTCTCTAGCTTTACCGCCCAAAGCATCCATCGAAACAAACGCGATCCCCTCTTTCTCCATCACAGCTACCTGCTGTTGGCATGCCAGTGAAGGGAGCGAGACATATCTGTAGTATTTTTTCCCCTGATGATAGTGCCCCTCTATCACCCAGTAGGCACCCCTGTAACTATCAAATATCGCCTTGGCTTTGGCCTCAAAAGCAGGTATCTCATGGCAGATATCCTTGGTGGCCAGATGGGCTCTTTTCCGTGAGACGATACCGGGCTTCAGCCATTTTATCGCCTTAACCATGAAAGGTTTTCTCAGTATCCTACTGAGCAGATCATGCTGCCATCCTGACTGATATCTATCCCCATGAGAAAGCCCCACAATAAAGCCATTGTATCCCATATATTGGGGCTGTTCTTCTCTTGAAAAGATTTTGATATTTTTAAATATCTTTTCAAGTTGAAAGTCATGGTTGCCTTCAAAGTAAAAAATATCAGTATGGGTAGAGATCGACTCTATCAGTCTGATGGCTTCTTCATTGAGCGCATAGCTTTTTCCCAGTCCTCCGATAAGCAGATCAAAAATATCACCCATCAAAAAGAGCTGAGGAATATGGATCTCCTTCGCTTCTATCTTGGTGAGCAGTTCCAGTAGCGCATCCCCATGCGTAGGGTAATGGGCATCAGCGATAAACAGGGCATTTTCTTGGATGGGTATCATGGAAGATATTGTAGCGTAGTTTTGTTTGGGGTGAGATATGCCCAAGCCTCTTTAACGAAAACTAACTTTAAGCTGCTATAATTATCCGTATAATTATACTGATAATAAAGGAGTACTCC
>JALVVQ010000114.1 GCA_027023325.1 Campylobacteraceae bacterium
TCTTGTCTCACTTAGACAAGGTCTCTGTGTTTGTGGACGCGTATTATAGCGGCAAAGTTTTGTTTTGTCAAGGGTTTTTTAGGAGAAATGTGAAATTTGTGGAAATTTCTTTAAAAACGCTATTTTGCTTACTATATATAGGGAATAAAAAGTAACTATTTTCTACTTGGTAAAAGATCTAGGGGGAAAGTGAGCTGGCATGCAGTGAAATACTGCATGCCGAAAGAAGTGGAAGCGTCAGATCTCTTCCGCTTTTTGCACATCGTAGAGAATATCATCCATGGGATGTCTATACATAGGCATAGCAAGTCTCTTTTCATCAAGCACATGACCAATGAACCCGATAGAACGACCGACAATAAAGAAGGCGTTAAGTGTGCCAGAAGAGATAAATTCATTAATCTCTTCTTCACTGTAGCCCAAGGCTCGCCACATATCTACCATTAGAATACCAATAGTACCATCTACATTGAGAATAAGGTTCTCTTTTTTGGAAGTGGTAAGCGCCTCTACTGTTTTGGCATAATCAAGCAATGGCGTAGCAGGGAAGTGCTCTGCTGCGAAATTCATGAGACCTGTAACTCTGAGGTCTGGGTTTTTCAAAGACTTAATTCTATGTCCGATTCCTGGAATTGGTATACCTTTTTTCTTCATATGACCCAGAAACTCTTTGGGCGTAAGACCATTGTCGTCTGCATACTTGAAGTGCTCAGCAGCTCCATCTATTGCACCACCAAATCTAGGTCCTATAGTCAAAAGACCTGTAACAAGTGCTTCTACAACTGTTTTTCCTGCGCGCGCCGTAACCTTTGCATTATGTGCGCCTGAAACTGCCGGGCCATGATCTGCTACGGTTTTAATTACTGTCTCAATAAACTCAGTCGCCCATTTTGGGTACTGTTTTTTGAACCAAAGCAGAGAAATAACATCACCAATCCCTTTACCAGTATCTGGTGTTGCCACAGAAGAGATAGGGAAGCCAGCATACGTTGCCTCTTCTCCCCTATCGTCAGAGATTGTACAGATAAATTGCTTGGGTCTTCTGACTTTTGGTACGGTGTTGATCTCTGGCTCTGGCACAGCTGGAATATTGAGTGATTCATACACTTCTTTAATCTTGGCGGGAAGATCGTTGAAGGAATCAGGTACATGCATACCTGCCGCTGCCATCGCCTTGTTTTTGGCCTCAGCTGTCTCCCTGTCATCATTGGCAGATGCCCCAGCATGGCCAAACTGCACACCTGAATCATAGTGTTTGGCAATTGTGCCGATACACCATGCGATAATTGGCTTGGTCAATTTACCTTCTTTTATCGCTTCTATGACCTTATATTCTTCAGATCCGCCTACTTCACCCAAAAGAACCATATATTTGACTTCTGGGTTATTCTCTAGTCTGAGAAGATTGTCAATAAATACGGAACCAACAAATCTGTCTCCACCAATGGCTACACCTTCTGCTATACCATCTGCATTTAGAGCAATAATATTACAGACTTCATTGAACAGTCCACCGGATCGTGTTACCAGGCCACAAGAACCTGCCCTATGAAGCTTCGAGCTAACAATATTTTCTATGGTTCCTCCGACATTGGCAATTTTAAATGCACCTGGACTCATAGCACCCACTGTAGCTGGCCCAATAACTGTGACATTCTTCTCTCTCGCATACGCGTTCATCTTGCGCGCCAATCTCTCAGGTATACCCTCAGCTGTAATCATCATCACCCTGAAACCACCAAGATCCAGTGCTTCCATAGTCACATCGTAGGCTGTTCTAAATGAAGCAAAGTTTAGCAGAACATCTGCCTGCGGTTGTGCTTCTTGTGCCTCTGCCGTAGTTTTATACAGAGGAATCATGACCTCATCACCACCCCAGAAAAACTTTTCAAACTTGTTATTTGATGTTGGTGCAACAATACCCGCTACTGAAGGTGTCTCTCTCCTGATCGTATAATCATAATCCAACATTCTCTGAATCGCTGTTTTATTGTTGTTCCAAAAAATCGCTTGTGAATCTTTTGTAAATAATTGTGCCATCTCTTTCTCCCTACTTCTCTAGTGCCATTCTGATAATATCAGTCATGTGCGTTTTTGGTCCGTAAACCTCAATATAAATGCCCAGTCTATCGGCCGCTTCTTTGATATCTTTCAATCCCTTTTCATAATTGGGGCCACCACGTCTAACAAAGACACTTACGCCTACTTCTTTCATCTTGTCGGCATAATTCTCAAATGCCTGTATGATGCCCGTAAAGGTCTTGGCAACATCCGTAAAGTTAGCAATCGCACCACCGATAATCAATACCTTGCCTCTACCACTTGGATCTTTTTCTCGTGTCATTAGGTCAAGCAAAGTCTCTGCATAAAATTTAGTCTCTCCTGTGGTTGGTCCTCCGGAGTATTCACCATAGTTGGCAAGATCATCAATACCGGCAAGGTCAGCGATCGTATCAGCATAAACAACCGAGGCACCACCACCTGCAACCATCGTCCAAATGCGTGCTTCTGGTTTAAGGATTGTGAGCTTCAGAGATGCCCCCGTCTTGGAATCTGCCTCTTCTACTGCCAACACTTCTGGAGATTTCTCTTCCATACCAAATCCTGTAGGGAATTCGATATCACCCCACTCTTCTACCATCATGAAGCCTGCTGTATCATCTAGCTTGGCAACCATATCCAGCAACTCAATTTTGTGATCTTGCATGACAAAAGGATTGATTTCTAGATAGGCAAAGTTGAGCTCTCTATATGCCCTGAAGAAACCGATAGCAAACTCAGCAAATGCCTCTTTGTCAGCTTCTGCTACATCTGCTGGCACATTAGCCTTAATTCTCTCAGCAATTTCCTCTTCGGTATCAGTGATAGAGAAGGCAACTTCTGTGACTTTTTCATCCCAGCCCTCTTCTACTTCCATACCACCTTCAGCTGACATATAAAGCATATCATTGTCACCCACGCAGGTAGCAGAAATATAGTATTCTTCTTCCTGTGCATGTGGCGTAAATGGTTCTACGATGAAATGTGTAAGCATATCCACTTTTGGCTCACCAGTAGGCGTATCTCCATCAAAAGAAAAAGAGACACTCTGTTTCGCACTTGACTTCTCATCGATCCAACTAATCGCTTTTTCCAAAGAGACATCACCTGGTTTCTCGTCCTTGAAAAGAACCAAATCATTCTTTCCTCTTTTGCCAAAAAGCATATCAGGCTTTGCTACCAAAGCCTTTTCCTTGAGCCA
>JALVVQ010000115.1 GCA_027023325.1 Campylobacteraceae bacterium
GCATAGCTTCCATTATAGATGGCATCGAGTGCCTCGTCTCCGTCTGCAAAGGCATCCACCTCGTAACCATTTTCTATGAGAAAATCCCTGATAGAGACCTGGTAGAGATAGTCATCCTCCAGAAGCAATAGTTTCATTTGATGTGCACCTCTCTTCTATTGTGTTCAAAAGTATAGGTAGTATCATTGGGCACAGGGTCGCTGGATTTTGCAATTTCTGAGGCCATGCTATCGGCACGCATGGAGAGCGCAATGATACCTACATCCTCGATCCCGACACTTTTCATAGGTACCAGCACGATAATCCTGTCCTCTACCTCGTGATAGAACTTTTTTCCATCCAGTATCTCTGGGTGTCTCTTGAGCCTTTGATAGAGCTGCTCGGGAAATGTTTTTTCCAGGATATAGTACTTTCCTATCTTTACATTATGGCGAAGATCCGCGGCTATATCAATAAACTTCTCATCCAAGAGACCCAAAACACGCATATTAAATTTTCTAAGTCTCTTCTTGATATTTTTGAAGTCCATGATCACCTCAATCGATCCTATAAAGTGTTCATTTTGATCCACTATAGGAGAAATGGCTTTGATATTGAGTCGCTTGCCAAGCTCTATGGAGACAAAAGGTTTTTTACTTTTCTTGACCCTCACCAGACCCTTCCTGAAACTACCAAGTGCTGTACCCTTGTAGTCACTTTTGTCCCAATTTCTGGCAAATGCCCTGAGTGTTTCGGTATGCACTTGTATGTCAACATTAGATATACCCGCAGTATCCCGAATCTCTCTCAGGAAATGGTTGATCTCCTGAAGTGCTATCTTTTGGTTATCTGTACGAAGTGCCTCACTGATACGCTTATTCTTGGAAGCATACAACGACAGAGAGAGTGCGTATTGCTTCTCGAAGGAGAGG
This sequence comes from Campylobacteraceae bacterium, assembly GCA_027023325.1. Taxonomy (GTDB): domain Bacteria; phylum Campylobacterota; class Campylobacteria; order Campylobacterales; family Sulfurovaceae; genus JAAXPZ01. The sequence continues at coordinate 912 of JALVVQ010000115.1, forward strand.
TTTTCGTTCAGAATATCAATATTTTTAGAAATATACCTGTCTATCTGCTCCTCTTGATAAGAGTTGGCATAGCGGTTATAAAAGACAAACAGCAACAGGATGCCTGTGGCAAAAAATACGACGGTCACAAAATAGAGTCTCTTCATGCCTGCATTATGGCTGATTATTGTTTAGGAAAAGATGAAAAATATGCCAAAGAGCGGGAGGATGGCTCTTTGACACGGTGGTGCAGTATGGGTTATTTTATTTTTTTGTCCCCACGAATCACATCGATATCCAAACCTAGTGCTTTAAAGTTGCTTCGGACAGAATGCTTTTCTTTTCGGACATTAGAGTTGTAAATTCCCATTTCCGCTTTAGGCAGTAATGCTTTTTGCAAATCAAAATCAGCCCTTGGCTGTGCATCTACATAGAGTGTGACATCTGCTGCTTCTTGATCAGTCAGTGTACCGCCTTGCCCCAAAGGCATTTTCAGCTGGATCCATGTAGCACCTTTTGGTAGCTTACTCATACCAGCACCCGTATTGTAAGAGAGCCATTTCCCGTCAGCACTTTTTCCCCAAAGTGGTGGGAATGTTGCCATCCCTTCACCATTTTGACCATGGCACGAGGCACACTTTGCTTTATAGATTTTTTCTCCGCTCAGATAATTGGCATGAGTTGCTTTTTTCTGAATAGGTTTAAAGTGTTTGATTCCTTTTGGCCAAATCTTCATGTTGGTAGGACCCCATGGGCCTTTTCTATCCATCATGACGGGCTTTCCCTCTGAGAGCCAAGTGATGTATGCTTCAATCGCAATAGATGCTTTGGAATCAATGACCAATCTTTTACCATTCATGCTTCGCATAAAGCAGTTATTGGATCGGTCTTGGAGTGTCTGAACAGATTTTTCTCTCTTGGACCAAGCAGGGAAAGCAGTACCTGTATCTAGCCAAGACGAGATACTACCTGCTGTTCCTGGCTTCCCATCTTCACCTTTGAGGTGGCAGCTTGCACAGTTGAGCTTGTTGCCCACAAAGTCTTTTGTCAACGGGTGCGTATCCGTATGCAGTGCGATATCTTCACCCAGCTTCACCATTTTTCCTACTTCCCCTGCAGGATACTCTTTGGGAGCACTTCCCGCAGTCAGCAGTAATGCTGTACCCATACTCAATACAATCGCTTTACCTATCATAGTCATTCTCTTCTCCTTAAATTTCAGATGGGTTATTATAAGATTCCAATGTAACACAGATATAACAAGTGATGCTTTTCCTTTTGTAGAGAGTAAAATATGTTACAATTACCATCAAGGGAGATTATTATGCGTTTTGCCATCCTCGTTATACTCTGTATTGTACTGCTTTTTGAAGGTCTGCTCTTTGTGCTGTTTACCACTCCAGGCAATGACCTACTCCTGCCTTATATAAACAGCTACCTGCAGCACAAAGTACCACAGGCAAAAGTAGTGCTCAAAAAAATTCGCCTCAAGCCCAACACTATAGGTATGGTCGCAGAGCTCAATGATGCGATCAATATCAGAGCAAAGGGAGATATTGATCTCCTCAGTCGGAATTTTGATATCAACTATACTATCGATACAGAAGAGATCAAGATGCCTACCCTGACGATCAAAGAGCATATCACGGTCAAAGGCAACGCCAAAGGGCATCCAGAGGAGATGCGAATAGAGGGAAGAGGAGTCGCATTCAAATCAGCAATCCGCTATGGCGTCTCTCTGATCAAACAAAATCCTCAAAATATCAATATCGATATCAAGGATGCCGATTTGCAAAGCCTGCTTGTCGTCGCAGGACAAAAACCCTATGCTACAGGCAGACTCTCTCTCCATGCCAATATGCCTAATTTTGCACCACTCAATCCACAGATCGATGCGGTCTTTGGTATCAAAAATGGTGCATTTAACAGCAAATATATTGCCAAAGATTTCAACATCACCCTGCCTGCCCACACCACATACCAGACAGATTTTGTGGTCAAAACAGAGAATCGCCGTATCACCTTTGACGGTAATTTCAACAGCACTCTAGCCAACCTCGCACTCAAAAAAGGAAGATACCGTCTCTTGGGCAATGCCCTCGACACTGAATACCACCTCGTCATCCCCAAGCTAGAGAAGCTCGCTGGTATCACCAAAGCCTCACTCAAAGGAGAGCTTGTCATGAATGGCACAGTCTCGCTCAAAAACAACCTTCCTGCAGTAACAGGCAGCACCAAAAGTTTCGGTGGCACTATAGACTTCAATTACAGTGCAGATACCCTGATCGCCACGCTTAAAAAGGTGCATAATGCTACCCTCCTCTACAAGCTGGGACAGCCCAAATAC
>JALVVQ010000116.1 GCA_027023325.1 Campylobacteraceae bacterium
CTTGAGTACTGTTTTGTAGGTGGGGTTTTTCTCGTCACCGCCTGCGTATCCAGAGGTGGCATCCAATACACCCTCCATAGACTCAAAGTGCTTCTCTACACCCCAGAAACATCCCGCTGCAAACCCAATCGTCTGCTCCTTGGCCTGCACAGCACCCAAAAGTGCCACTATTAAAAGTAATTTTTTCATTTTTCATCCTTGTTGTTTGATATGATATATTATATACCATGATACATTGACTATGTGTACCAACTCTGCAATGCTATATCAGCAGTCACAAGAGGTAATATCGGTGCTGCTGCTATAAAGCGCTATCAACGCCTTAATCTCTTTGGAACAACATTTTCCTGAAGGGTTCTTGGTGGGACATTCATTTCCTGTACACGCAGCAGTCTCTGCTTTGATCTCTTTGAGTGTCGTGTATCCTTCTCTGATCGCCTTGATCACTGTCTGTGTAGGGACTTCAATACAGTAGCACAGTATCTCTTCTTTGCTTTCCCGGAACTTTATCATGCACCTTCTCCTTGATTTTTCACTATGCCTACAGCAGAGATATCCAGTGCAAAGCAACTGCCTCGACCTTTTTCTGAATCGATAGATACTGAGATATGGTATTTTTTGCAAATGGCCAAAACGATACTCAGCCCAATACCAAATCCCCCTCGCTCTTTGTTGAAGCGGTGATATCTCCGAAAAATATCCTCCTGTTTGCTTGGCTCAATACCTATACCCGTATCACATATCTGTAGCATATGTTCAGAGAGTATGACTGTGATATTATCATGAGGGTTACTGTATTTGATAGCATTGGAAAGCAGGTTATCCACGACTCTTCGCATCTCCTCTTTTGGCATATACACCAAACAGGATTCCAGGGTTTCTCGCATGGTTATCTTTCTACTGTCTGCCACAGCTTTCATGGTCTCCATACGCTCCTGAAGCAACAGACGCAGGTCAAATCTCTCCTCTTTTTTAGCCTCTGCCTCATGATTGAGAGAGTAGGAAAGGGTATCATACATCGTACTCAGTCTTTGTGCACTGACCTTGAGTCTATCCAATTTCTTCGTCTCAACCCCTTTCAGGCTCTGCACGGTCATCAGTATGGCAGAGACAGGAGTATTGAGCTCATGTGTCGTATCTTCGATAAACCGATCCAGTGCTTCGATCTTCTCTCTGACAGGCTTGAGAAAAAGTCTAGAGAGAAAATAGCCTACCATGGCCATAAAAAGAAAAAGCCCAACAAGATAGTAGATAATGCGCCATCTTAGTCTATGTAGATTCTGCTTTAGCTCATCCTCTCTGAGGACAATATATCCTATCTTCAAACGATCGGACGGGTACTTCACTACACTGTAGCAGTGCGTGTCACTGGTATAAAATCCTTTGTTGAACTCAAGCGACTCAGTGATCTCACTATAGAGAGGTTTTTGCGCTTTATCAAAAAATCCCACTTTGAAACGCTGTGTATGAATCTTCTCTAGACTCTCTTTGGAAGTACTGATATCGCCTTTTTCTTCTGCCATGATCAGCTTGGATTCGATCATTCTCGCCTGATAGAGCATCTCGAAGCGCATCGCAGCACTCATCATACTGGCATTGTTCTGATAGAAGAGATAGCCGATGACCGCCAGCAGTAAAAATACCGATGCCAGATACAGTCCCAGAAACCGATAGAGTGATCTCTTTTCATAGGTTGTTAAGCCGATAACCTGATCCTTTAATATTTTCGATAGCTTCAGCACCCAGTGCCTTGCGAAGGTTTTTGATGTAGGTTCTGATCGTTGCGTAAGTAGGAGGGTTTTCTCCTATCCATACATTCTCGATTAACTCGTCCAAAGAAACAATCACGCCTTGCCTTTTCAGCAGATAGAGCAAGATCTGTACCTCTTTTTGCTTCAAAGAGACAGTGTGCTCCCCTTTTTGCAATGTTTGGTTCTGTGGATAAAAGCGGAATGGGCCTACGGTGAGTGTTTTTTCATGTCTTGTGTTCTGTAGCTGATGCGCTATGCGAATACAGAGCTCTTCTAATTCAAAGGGCTTCTTGAGGTAGTCATTGGCACCCAGCTCAAAACCTTTTTGCAGACTCTGTACCCCAGAGAGAGAGGTAATAAAGATCACTGGTGTACTGTTTTTGATCCCTCTGAGATACTCCAGCATCTCAAAACCATCGATCTCAGGCACATTGACATCCAGCAGAAGCATATCATACTGCCTGTTCATAGCAGCATCCAGTGCTTTGCCTCCATCCAGAAAGGTATCGACCGCATAGCCCTGCTCCACAAGATACTCTTCGATGATCTCCTGCAAGATAATATCATCTTCCAAAAGTAAAAGTTTTGTCATGTTCAGTGCCTCCTTTCTGCATATATGGATACTATTATACCCTAGACTATGTGTACCAAAGGTGTATTATAATTATAATAATATTTTATTATACTTTATTAATGTTCGTTAATAATTTCACTGCTAGAATACCAAAATAAAACAAACAAAGGATATTTATGTCATCTATTTTTTCATTTGGAGAGAAGATACCAGAATTTGACTTCAAAGTCATCAACGAACGGGAAGCCAGAGCCAGTGCCGGCATCATGTTTCTACTGGGACTACTCAGCCTCTTTTCGCTCTTTTTGTTTAGGACGCTTTTCTATGCCGAGGTCTTCTCTATCACCTTTATCTTGGAATTTGCCATCCGTATCTTTGTCAACCCAAAGTACGCACCCTATATGGTACTTGGCTCACTCATTGTCTCCAATCAGGAGCCAGACTGGGTAGAGGCAAAGCCCAAGAAGTTTGCCTGGATTCTAGGTCTGCTGCTAGGCTTTGTCATGGCCTATTTTATCCTCTTCAATATCATGAGCCCAGCCAGACTACTCACCTGTGTCATCTGTCTAATATTGCTCTATCTCGAAGCTGTATTTGGTATCTGTCTAGGCTGTATACTCTATCACAAACTCAATATCAAACTGGAAAAATGCCCCGGTGGTGTCTGCGAAGTGGAGAAGAAGTACCCTACCCAGCGACTCAAAAAAGTCATGATCACACTACTCTATTTGATACTTTTCATTGGTCTCTACAACACAATAGAAACCTACAAATACAGTGGAAACACAACAGCCCAATCCATGAGTCAGGAGCAACGAGATCTCAAAGAGTTTGAATCAGACGAAGGAGATACGAATGCCCAGACCACCATGGAAAATCCAGTCAAAACAGTAGGAAACAGC
>JALVVQ010000117.1 GCA_027023325.1 Campylobacteraceae bacterium
GAGTGGTGAGGTTTTATTGAAAGTGACAGCAGTGCCCAGTGGAAGGTTCGCCATATTATTAAAATAAGCCAGCAGTGCGATGAAGCCGATCAGCCCACGGAAAAAAAGCAGTAAGGGCTTGCCTCCTTTGGTCTGCATAGGGCGGCGCAAGAGGCTGCTACCGATGATAGCCACGCCAAAGACATTACGAAAGAAAGTGACCTCCAGAGAAGGAAGCTCGGAAGAGAGTGTCTTGACCAGTCCTCCCATGACAGCAAAGGTCAGGGTCGCCATTAACATATAGAAAATACCGGCATCTATATTCCATATTTTTTGCTGCATCTACACTCCTGAGGATTTCTTCGCGAGGATTATAGCCAAAAGTACGTTTATTATTTTGGTATAGGAGGCTTGGAGGTATTTTTCTTCTTGATTTTTTCGCGATTTCTGTTCTTGAGTCTGCGGAGACGAATTTGTCGCTGTATCTCTCGAAACTGCTTGGCATTTTCTTCGGTGAGGGAGACGCTGGAGTGTTCGATATCTTCACCATATTCGATATCCAACATTCCGGACTTGCTCATGGCTATTTTTTGGGAGGGGAAGACGGAACGGTGACCCAGGACGAGGAAACTGATAGCAATAGAGACAGCCGCATAGTGTGCCACATCCATACCGAAAAGCTCCATCGCCATGATGATCGCAGCAATGGGAGCATTGGTGGCGCCTGCCAATACGGAGACAAATCCCAGGGCGGCAAAGAGCGCCAACTGGTGCTCTCCGCCAAAGAGTCCACCAAAGAAATGCCCGCTGGTCGCACCAATATAAAAGATAGGGGTCACGATCCCCCCGCTACCGCCTGATCCGAGTGTGACAGCAGTATAGAAAATCTTGACGATAGAGGTGTACCAGGGGATATCTACTGCATTGCTGCCTTCAAACTGAAGTGCGCCAGAGATGGTGTCCAGGCCCAGACCAAAAAAGGTATCGCCTACGACAAAAGAGAGAAGCACCAGAAGCAAACCTGCGCCAAAAGCTTTTTTGTAAGGGTTCATGGGGATTTTTTCTACGATCATCTCTGCCTGCTTCAGGGTAGTGACGATCAAATAGGCAATCAAGCCAAAAAAGATACCACCGACGATAACCTTGGCGATCAGTACCACATCGATAAAGAAATGTTGAAAATAACTGATTTCATAGTAGGTGTAGGTGGCACCGAGATACTGGGCTGTAAAAAATGCACTAAATCCTGCTACGATGGAGGGAAGCAACAGGTCATACATTAGGGTACCGACGACCAGTACCTCTATCCCGAAAATCGCCCCAGCTACAGGGGTACCAAAGACGGTAGCGAAACCAGCGCTAATCCCACAGACGACCAACTTTTTGCGATCGCTCTTGGAGAAATGCAGTATATCTGAAATGACCGATGCGGTTCCGGCACCAATCTGGGCACCCGGTCCCTCCTTTCCGGCAGAGCCACCGGAAAAGAGCGTGACAACAGTGGCAAGAAGTTTGACCGGGATGACCACAATATCGATCTGTCCACTTTTCTTGTGTACTGCTTCAATCACCTTTTCGGTACCGTGCCCCTTGGCGTCAGGAGCAAAGGTGCGTGTCAGCCAGACACTAAGCATCAGACCAAAAGGAAGCAGGTAATAATAATGGAAGGGAAGGTCGCCCTGGTGTGATTCACTAAGGTGCAGCAAGTTAAGAAAAATGGTCACTGTTGCGCCAATGAGTATCCCGACGACACCAGACAAAAAAGTCCATTTAGTGACACTGGCGATAATAGAGGATTGTTCTACAAGACTTTTAGAGGGACTCATGATGTATCTTTACAATCAAATTTAATTTATTATAGCACTCCGAAGATGATAAGGATATGAATTTTTGGTTCTTTTGCGGTCTATTTCTGTTTCTATAGTCAAGTTTGGGTATAATCGCTCTAATTTAGAACTTTTTATGTTCTTGTTTCAAGGAAAAAAGATGACAACAGCAGCATTGGATCAGGCATTTGTGCTTTCCTCTTATGGTCGCAACAGCACCAGCTTTGTAGAAGGGAAAGGCGCCAAACTGTATGATGAGAAGGGCAAAGAGTATATTGATTTTGCTTCTGGCATCGGGGTCAGTAGTGTAGGACACGGCAACCCCATATTGACAGAAGCCATCTGTACACAGGCAAAAGCACTGATCCACACCTCCAACCTACAGGTGATTGCCCCTCAGGCAGAACTGGCAGAGCGGATTGTGACACTCAGTGGCTACGATATGCGCTGTTTCTTTGGCAACTCAGGAGCAGAGGCCAATGAAGCAGCGATCAAGATAGTACGAAAGTATGGTGAAACGCACTTTGAGAAAAAACGCTACAAAGTCATCACGCTGGAGCACTCTTTTCACGGCAGAACGATTACCACAGTTAAAGCGACAGGACAAGACAGTTTCCACAGCCCAAACTTCTCACCCTATCCTGACGGTTTTTCCTATGTAGATCAGATTGATGCCGTCTATGACAAGATCGATGATGAGACTGTCGCTGTGATGATTGAGCTGGTGCAGGGAGAAGGGGGCGTGCAGCCTTTTGACAAATCAGAGATACAGCAGCTCGCCAAGACACTCAAAGCAAGAGGTATCTTGCTTATCGTGGATGAGGTACAGACAGGTGTCTATCGCACGGGTGCATTTTTGGCATCTCAACTTTATGGGATAACGCCGGATGTCATTACCTTGGCAAAAGGGCTTGCCGGTGGTGTACCGATCGGCGTGGCGATGACTTCACTCAAGGATATCTTTGAGCCGGGTGACCATGGCAGTACTTTTGGTGGCAATTTTCTGAGTACCCGGGCAGGGCTGGCTGTGCTAGAGGTGCTAGAGAAAGAAGAGGAATCAGGTGCGCTGCAAGAGCGCATTGTGCTATTTGACAAGCACTTGAAAAGTCTGAAAGAGCGCTATCCTGCCTATTTCGATACGCAGGTAGGACTTGGGCTGATGCTGGGATTGCGTGCCAGCAGCAGTGAGATACAACAAAAGGTGCTCACCGCAGCCTTTGAGGCAGGTGTGATTGTGCTCAAGGCAGGGAGAAATACGGTGCGCTTCTTGCCACCACTCACTATCACGGAAGAGGAAATCAATGAAGGATTCAAGCGTTTTGAAAAAGCTATGGCTGCTTTGTAGTCTCGCAGTAGCGAACTGCGCGTAT
>JALVVQ010000118.1 GCA_027023325.1 Campylobacteraceae bacterium
GACAAAATATCTGTTTCTGAGTATCTCAGTTCTGTAGCCAAAGAGGCTGGCGGTACAGCGAAACTCGTCGAGTTTGTCAGACTTGAACTTGGTGAAGGTATCGAAGTCGTAGAAGAAGATTTTGCTGCGGAAGTGGCTGCACAAATGGGCTAGTAAAAAGCTCCGTCTGGAGCTTTTTACATTAAAAATTAAAAATTAAAAATTAAAACCTCTCCTGATATACCTTTCCCCCTATTTAATTATGTTAAAATACTTTTAAAATCAAAAGGTATTTCATGTCTAGAGATCTTTTAGAAGCGACGAAGCTTTCACATAGTTTTGATTATCCTCTCTATGGCAATGTTGATTTGGCATTGCAGGGTGGGCAGAGTGTGGCGATCGTTGGCCGCAGTGGCAGTGGTAAGTCTACGCTCTTGCATACGCTTTCTAGCTTTTTGAAACCAAATTCTGGTACAGTGACTCTTTTGGGTAAAGATATTTATGCACTTACTGAAGAGGATTTAGAACAGCTGCGCAGAGACGAGATAGGGATTATCTTTCAGGCACACTATCTTTTCAAGGGAATGACCGGAAGAGAAAATATAGAGATCGCAACACTGCTTTCCGGAGAAGATATAGATACCACATTGCTCGAAGAGCTTGAGATAGAGGATGTGATTGACCAGAAGATAGGAGATCTCTCGGGAGGGCAGCAGCAGAGAGTTTCTATTGCTAGGGTACTGAGCAAAAAACCTAAAATTATTTTTGCTGATGAGCCTACAGGGAATCTGGATAAGCAGACAGCGATGCTGGTGATTGCCGTATTGCTAAACTATATCAAAAAAGCCGATGCAGCGCTTTTTCTGGTTACGCACGATGATGAAGTAGCCAGTCGTTGTGATTTGCATTATTGTCTCGAGGGACAAACTTTGTCTATCGTCACCTAATCCTCTAAGTTCCCTTTAGCTTATTGGTGGATTGTTTTTGCTATAATCGACTCTGAAAAATAGCATAGTCTCTGGGCATGAGGCAAAAGGAATTTCTAATGTATTTTAAACCACTCCTAACTTTTTTTTTGGCGATACTCTTTCTTTCCGGATGTAGCGTCAGTAATACACCTCTTAGTCTCATAAGCCACAAAACTACCATTTCTACAGAAGAAATCAACGATGCATTCGCAAGAGTCTTCCCTGTTCAAAAAAAATCTTCATTTGGTGCGATTGCTTTCAAAAGAGCGCTGCTTAAACCATCAAGTGAAAGTGATAGAGTTGCATTATCGGTTGCTCTTGGTCTGACCAGTTTTGAGATACCTGAAGGGATTGAAGGGGTACTGACACTCTCTGCAGGGCTCAGGTATGATCCTCACACCAAAAAGATCTACCTCACTGAGGTTACCCCCATAGGTGTACGTTTTAATGATGCTTCACTCGCACAGTATGTATCTAAAGGTGCGAAATCTGCATTGAATGTTATTGCTGTGCAGGTACTGTCAGATATAGAGATTTATCAAGTGAAGGAGAGCTTTTCGGCTCGATTTATCAAAAATATTACCGTCAGCAAAGGGAAGATTGTACTTGAGTATGGACTGTAGGAATTGGGAATTAGGAATTAGGAATTAGGAATTTTGGTTTGCGTTGCGGGGGCAACGCTTTTATTTTGCCTGTGCGATGAGTACGCCTTCTAGCATCTTGTCGATGTCCCGTCCAGTATCGCATCTACATTGGTGTAGGCTTGGTTGCTTCGGGTGTCTTTGACCTGTTGGTAGGGTTGCATGACATAGGAGCGTATCTGGTGCCCCCAACCGATATCTGACTTCTCTATGCCGTCTATGGCTGCCTGCTTCTTTGCCATTTCATATTCGTAGAGTCTGGACTTGAGCATTTTCATAGCTGCGGCTTTGTTTTTGTGTTGGCTTCGGTCATTTTGACACTGTACGACGATGCCGGTAGGCTCATGGGTGATGCGGATAGCGGATTCAGTCTTGTTTACATGTTGACCTCCGGCACCAGAGGCACGGTAAGTATCGATGCGGATATCCCTGTCTTCTATCTCGATATCTATATCATCCTCCACCTCTGGTGAGACCATGACAGAGCTGAAAGAAGTGTGTCGCTTGGCATTGGAGTCAAAAGGACTGATGCGTACCAGTCTGTGGATACCGTTTTCTACCTTGAGATAGCCATAAGCATTTTCACCCTTGATAATGAAACTCACATCTTTGATGCCTGCCTCTTCTGCGGGTTGATAGTCCAGAACCTCTATCTTGAAATCGTGTCTCTCTGCCCATCGCAGGTACATACGATAGAGCATACTGGCCCAGTCTTGACTCTCTGTGCCACCGGCGCCCGGATGGATGGAGACGATGGCGTGGGCACTGTCATGCTCTCCACTGAGCATCATCTGTACCTCTAGGGCATTGGTACTCTCTTGCAGAGAGGCAGCATCCTCATAGAGCATCTCCAGTGTCTCTTCGTCCTTTTCAGTGTTGGCCATCTCGAAGTACTCTACCGCATCGTGCACCGCATCTCTGGCATGCTCAAATGTCGCCAACATGCGCTCTGTGCGCGTCTTTTCTTGAGAGATCTTTCCTGCCTTCTCTGCATCATTCCAAAAATCAGGCTCTTGCTGCATCTGTTCGATCTCTTTCAGGCGCGCATAGAGCTGGTCTGGCTTGACAATATTGGTAATATTCTCTATCTTGGTAGAGAGGGTCTTGAGTAGTTCGCTGTATTCATAGTTGTCCACTGAAAAAGTTCCTCGTTCCTCATTGAAATTTAGATATCATTTTAGCAGAAAGTAGCAAAATAGGTGGTTAGCAATGGTGATAGCAAAAACGATAGCGGAGTTACAGGCGGCGAGAGCTTCTTTGGAGGGTAGCGTTGGTTTTGTGCCTACGATGGGGGCACTGCATGAAGGGCATCTGAGTTTGATACGAAGAGCCAGAGAGGAGAATGCCTCTCTCATCGTCTCAGTCTTCGTTAACCCCACGCAGTTTTTGGAAGGAGAAGATCTGGATGCCTACCCTCGAAGAGATGAAGCGGACATCAAGATCTGTGAGCTTGCCAAGGTCGATATTCTCTTTATGCCGACGATTGATCAGATGTATGAGCATGACGAGCTCTGTATCGGCGCACCATCCGTGCGTGGCTATGTGCTGGAAGGCGCCAAGAGACCGGGGCATTTTGATGGA
>JALVVQ010000119.1 GCA_027023325.1 Campylobacteraceae bacterium
CCAAAGCAGCAGCAGCTACAGATGCCGTCAAGGAAAAAGTGGCAAAAGCAGCCGCGCCAGCAGTAGATACCGCAGCAGGAGCAGCACTATTTGGCAAGTGTGCGGGATGTCATGGGAAAGATGGTAAAACCAAAGCACTGGGTAAGTCCGCTGTGATAGCCGGACAGGATGCAGCGACACTGACGGAAAGCATGAAGGGCTACAAGGCTGGTACGCGCAATGTGAGTGGTATGGGAACATTAATGAAAGGTCAAGTGGGAAGCATGAGCGATAGTGATATCGAGGCAGTAGCCGCTTATATCTCTACACTGAAGTAAGTTCAATTCCTGACAAGATAAGTTCTTGTCGGGAACTACATTTTTAATTCTCACTGTCATCAATATTATTTATCTTTTTACACGATATTGATAGTTTTTGTTACTTTTTCTCCTTCTTTTCTCTTGAAACCCTAAAGATTGCAACTTCTTGACATGAATCAATTTCCTAAAATTCCCTCCACACTATAATAAATGTATCCCTTAACATTACAGGAGGTTACAATGGGAATGAATCGACGAGATTTTCTAAAGAGTTCTGCCGCAGCGGCAGCAGCTGGCGCGGTGGGAATCGCAGTACCGGCTGAAGTACAAGCTGCAGCAGCAAAGGCGGAATCGGATTGGAGATGGGACAAGGCAGCTTGTCGTTTCTGTGGTACCGGTTGTGGAATCATGCTCGCTACCAAAGGTGGCAAGATCGTAGCGGTCAAAGGTGACCCGGCAGCACCCGTAAACAGAGGTCTTAACTGTATTAAAGGTTATTTTAATGCGAAGATCATGTATGGTGCGGACAGACTCAAGCAGCCATTGCTGAGAATGGGTGAGGATGGTAAGTTTGATAAGCATGGCAAGTTTAGACCTGTTTCTTGGAAGCGTGCGTTCGATGAAATGGAGTTTCATGCGAAAAAAGCATTCAAAGCAAGTGGCCCAGAAGGTGTAGCAAACTTCTCTTCCGGTCAGTATACGGTCATGGAGGGTTACGCAGCCCAAAAGATGATCAAAGCTGGATTCAGAGGCAATGCCATCGACCCTAATGCGCGTCACTGTATGGCATCAGCGGTGGTTGGTTTCTATCAGACCTTTGGTATCGATGAGCCATCAGGCTGTTATGATGATATCGAATTAACCGATACCATTATCTCATGGGGATCCAATATGGCAGAGATGCACCCCATCCTCTGGTCAAGAGTCACAGACAGAAAGCTCTCTGCTCCAGACAAGGTACAGGTCGTCAATATCTCTACCTACAGACACAGAACTTCTGACCTGGCGGATATGGAGATTATCTTCTCGCCCAGTACAGACCTCGCTCTGTGGAACTATATCGCTCGTGAGATCGTCATGAGAGACGATGCAGAGAAGATTATTGATTGGGACTTTGTCAAGAACCATATGGTCTTTGCTGTAGCCAATCCCAATATTGGTTACGGTATGAGAAAAGCAGGTGACTTCAAAAAACATCCAGAGCTGAAAAAGAAATATTCTGACCTGGAAATGGAGATTATTAATAAAGAGATGGAGACGATCGTTTCTGAAAAAGAGGCTCCAGCATTGGCGCCATACGGATACAAAGCAGGCGACAAAATGGTACACAACAAACCAGGTCTCCCACATTGGCAGATTCCGTTTGAAGAGTACAAGAAATCACTAGAGCCCTATACCTTGGATTATGTGGCAAAGATTGCCAAAGGAGATCCTAACGAAGATATCGAGGTCTTCAAAAAGAAGCTTCAGAAGCTGGCAGAGCTCTATATCGAAAAAGGCAGAAAAGTAGTCTCCTTCTGGACCATGGGTATGAACCAGCACACCAGAGGTACCTGGGTCAATACACTCTCTTACAATGTTCACTTCATGCTGAACAAACAGGCAAAGCCAGGAAATGGTGCCTTCTCTTTGACAGGTCAGCCAAGCGCTTGTGGTACGGCTAGGGAAGTGGGAACCTTTACCCATAGACTCCCCGCAGACTTGATGATCAAAAACCCTAAACACAGAGCCATAGCCGAGAAGAAATGGGGACTACCAGCAGGTACACTCAACGGTCAGCAGGGACAGCATATCATGAAGATCCATAGAGATCTCGAAGATGGGCATACCAAGTTTGCTTGGATCAGTGTCTGTAACCCATACATGGACTCAGCCAATGCCAACCACTGGATCAAGGCAGCCAGAGAGATGGATAACTTCATCGTCTGTTCTGATGGCTATCCCGGTATCTCAGCGAAGGTTTCTGACCTGATCTTGCCCACAGCCATGATCTATGAGAAGTGGGGAGCATATGGTAACGCAGAACGCCGCACACAGCACTGGAGACAGCAGGTATTGCCTGTCGGTGACTCTATGTCAGATACCTGGCAGTGGGTTGAGTTCTCCAAGCGCTTCACCGTCAGAGATCTTTGGATGCCAGATGTCAAAGTAGGCTGGGGCAAGAAGACTCTCAAAGGTATTTCCGAGGAGGCGATCAAGGCCGCAGGCTATACACCGGACACTACGATGTATGAGATTCTCTTTGCCAATGAGAAAGCGAAATCTTATAAAATAGATCTGACTAAATTCCCTCAGAAAGGCTATGATAACTCAGAGTGTCTGGGTGACAGCAGAAAAGTGATAGGCAGTGACGGAAAAGTATTTGAAGGATATGGATTTATGATCCATGAGTATCTCTTCGAAGAGTATGCGTCATTTGGTAGAGGCCATGGCCATGACCTGGCACCGTTTGAGGTCTATCACAAGGTGAGAGGGCTCAAGTGGCCAGTGGTGGATGGTAAAGAGACACAATGGCGATTTAATGTCAAGTATGACCCTTATGCAGCCAAAGCCAATCCTGGTGGAGACTTTGCCTTCTACGGCCCCTTCCTCAAGGCACAGTTCAAGGGTAGCTTGACCAAGCCGGACAAAAAAGGCGGCAAGAACAAGATACCAAACAAAGCCAAGATATTTGCCCGACCTTATATGGATCCACCAGAGATGCCAGATGCCAAGTATGACACATGGCTCTGTACAGGGCGTGTGCTTGAGCACTGGCATAGTGGTACGATGACGATGAGAGTACCTGAGTTGTATCGTGCTGTGCCTGAAGCACTGTGCTACATGAACCCCAAAGATGCCAAAGAAAAGGGCTTCAA
>JALVVQ010000120.1 GCA_027023325.1 Campylobacteraceae bacterium
GGGATACAAAAAAGCATGGCGAAAAGCACACCCCAAGAAAAAGCGTATCCTCTCCGAAAGCTACAAAGAGAAAGACCTTCTCAAAGATGCAATCAAAGAGAACAAGCGCATCATTATTGAGGCTTCTTCCAGCACCTGCCATTTCTGCAAGAAGATGAAAAAAGAAGTACTTAATACTGCCCAGATACAAAAAGCCATCAACGAGGATTTCATATTTATTGAGATTGATATCGACAAGATGAAGCTTCCTTTTGGTCTTCAGAAAGCATTTCAGGGTATCACACCTACTTTCTTTTTTCTTTCCAAAGAGGGGAAGTTGCTCAATCAGTATCCGGGTAGTTGGAATCGTAGCGACTGGAAACTCATACTAGAAGAGAATCGGAAGAGGAAACAGGAGAAATAATATGATTATAACAGGATCTGTCAAAAGTGTTTACAGTGCCACAGAAAGCAATCAGAGTGTGCCACGCCCTACAGCAGAAAAACTGGAATGTATCGTGGGGCATGGCATCAAAGATGATAAATTTGCCGGCAAGGATCTGGAGCGTACCATCATGATCGTAGGACAAAAAGCCTATGATATGGCAGAAGAAGAGAGTATCAGGCTGGAAGCAGGGAGTCTGGGTGAGAATATCCTGCTTAATTTTGATCCCCATGATTTCATCTACGGCACGCAGTTCCGGATAGGGGATGTGCTATTGGAGATCACAGATGATTGTACGATGTGCAAGCATCTGGCACAGTTTGATGAAGCACTGCCCGCACTCCTGCTCCACCACAGAGGAAGGTATTGCAAGATACTCAAAGGCGGCATTATTACCCCTGGTCAGACTGTCACCCTGCCATAAAATACATAGGAGAGAAATATGAAAAACATCATTCTGCTTATCTCTGCATCACTCTGGCTGATGGCCAGTATGCAGTATAGCGATCCCAAACCCTCCTTTGATCACCCCAGACATATCTTTATGAAACTCAATATGTCCGATGTCCATGAGGTCAACCACATGCTTGGAACGATCTACAACCTACTCAAAAACTATCCCAGTGACACGCTCAAAGTAGAGGTGATCGCATATGGCCCTGGCATGAGAGCACTCAAAAAAGACTATGATGCTCGTACGCTCAGTCGTATTCGTTCTCTCATGGAATATGAGGTAGATTTCATCGGCTGTCGTAACACCATGGAGACCATGAAATGGACAGAGAAAGATTTTATACCTGATATCACCTATGTACAAGCCGGTATTGCACAGGTCATTGAGAGGCAGGTAGGAGGCTGGGTCGATGCCACACCATACTAATTACAAAGGACATAGCATACGCAAAGCAATCGCATTACTCATCTTCTGTGTGACATCATTGTGGTCTTTTGACTATCACGCCACACCCAAGCAGATCACCAAGCATGTCTGGTGTTTTTTTGGCAAACTGGAGGCACCTACCAAAAGCAACGGTGGCTTCATGTCCAACAGCTGTTACCTCAAGACCAGCAAAAGCTATGTTGTTATCGACAGTGGCCCCACCTATCAGTTTGCAGCACAGGCCTATGAAGCGATGTCCAAGATAGCCAAACTGCCTGTCACTACGGTCATCAATACACACTATCATGACGACCACTGTCTGGGAAACAGTTACTATAAAGAGCGCTTTGGCGCAAAACTGATCGGCACCAAATTCCAAAACGATACCTATAAGCCAGGTATGACCGTCCGTATACAAAAAATGACCTCTCCGGAGATATTTTTCCAGACAAAAATCATACCCTTGGATGAGACCATCAGCAAAGAAACCAATCTCACCATAGACAGCACTATGCTGACACTGATACCTGTCGGTACCAAGGCGCATACAGCTGAAGATATATTTGTCCTTTTCAGTGATGAGAAAATCATCTTTTCAGGAGATCTTGTGATGAATGGTCGTCTCACCTCCAACAGGGATGGCTCGGTACTGGGGCAACTCAAAGCCCATGCCATGATCAACAAGAGAGGATGGAAATCGCTCGTCCCCGGACATGGTACTATTACTGATTCTCACGCCATGGAGGAATCCTCCCTCTACTTCAAGCTCCTCAAAGAACGCGTCAGCAAGGCGATCGAAGAGGATGTCCCTGCAGAAGAGATTACCCAGCAGGTAACCCTGCCAGAATTCAAAGACAAAGCGATGTACAATGTCGTAAACAAAAGAAATATCTTTGATGCCTATGGAGAATTGGAATTTGCCGAATAACACACAATCCACATTTATACAGATATCTTCTAATGATCCTATAGCAGAGGTAATCAGGCGTGCCTTTGACATGGATCTGTCCGTAAGTGGCGGCTGGGGGTACGAAGCACAGTATCCTATTAAACTGCTGGACGACAACCTCTCTATCCCCCAACTTCAGCATACACTGGCTTCGATGCGCACCCATCTGGAAATGAGCCTGACACTGCCTGCACAAAAGCGCTATGGTGGTATCAACCTTACGGAGTACAGCAGACATACCAAAGAGGGTTTGGAAGCCGTCACTTACTATATTACCGCAATGCCAGAATCACAGTATGCAGCCTTTATTGATGCCTATAAACAGGGATACGGTACAGCAGAGTTCGATATGGAGGCACACTTTGAAGCGCGCGCCAAAGCCACGCTGCATAGAGAGATCACAGTATGGTTTCGGCGCGTGACACCCTCCTCTCGGCTAAGTCCTGATTCATAAGTCAAAAGTAGCAAAAAGAAGTATATACATAAAATTTTCTTATGTACCCATATTATCTTCACATCTTTATCTAATTTTGATATACTTGATTTATCTTTTCTGGTATTATCAGTAAGAAAAACTATTTTATACAAAGGAGACAGAATGGTAAAAAAATTACTATCTGCAATGATGATCTTGAGTTTGGTAGGATTGTTTACAACCACCCTAAATGCGGCGGATGTACCAACAAAAAAGAAGAAGCAGTCAGCTGCTGGGCTCTATCTGACACCTAAAGAGGCGTACGATATGAAACAGGCCAATCCAGGCAAAGTACTTTTCGTAGATGTCAGAACACCTGAAGAGCTCTACTTCGTAGGTCATGCAGCCAACATCGACAAGAACATCCCTCTGAAATATGTAGACTACAGCAGAACCAACAAAAAAGGCAAAGGTTTCGCAAGTGCAAAAAACAAGAATCTGATTGCGCAGCTTGATGCAGCGATGAAAGCAAAGGGATTGACAAAAGAAGATGCAGTGATCTTTATTTGCCGCTCAGGAGACAGAAGTGCCTTTGCTGCTACTGCCGCTTTCAAAGCAGGGTACAAAAAGCCGTATACTATTACAACAGGTACCGAGGGTGACAAAAGTGCAGAGAAGAAAAGAACAGTCAATGGCTGGAAAAATGATGGTCTGCCATGGAACTACAAGTTCAATAAGGACTATTTCCAGTATGAGAAGCCATTTAACTAGGCTCGACAAGAACAATATGCGAGGGACGGTATCTTTTGGACCGACCCTTGTTTGTGCTATAATGTACACTCACAATACACCTCATCAAACCTGCCTATCTCAATCATAGTACTCGTCCCCATAGACATAGACATGATTCGTATCAGGTTTGATATTTATTAAAAGGAAACAATTTTTATGAATAACAAGAATAACGGTTATTGGAACCCCTATGTAGGCGGTATCGTTCTGGGAACCATGCTCTTTTTGACCTTTGCCATTGCCTCCCAAGGATTTGGTGCCAGCGGTACATTCTCCAGAATGACTGCCCAATTTTTGGTAGACAGTGACAAGAGCTGGCTCAGTAATGCCTATATTGCAAGCTACTTTAAACATGGCGACAATGCCTTGCTCAACTGGACAGTAGTGGAGACACTTGGCATCCTTATTGGAGGCTTTGCCTCTGCTGTACTGGCAGGAAGATTTATCTTTAGGCCAGACAAGGCTCCCAGCTACTCCATGTCCAAAAGATTCTTTTGGGCTTTTATTGGAGGTATGATTGTTGCGGTTGCTACGCGATTGGCAAGGGGCTGTACCAGTGGTCAGGGTCTTGATGGCATGGCGACCTTCTCTGTAGGAGCATGGATCTTTATGTTCACTACCTTTGCCTCGGCACTCATACTCTCTCCACTGTTCAAAAAACAATGGAATGACGAAGGAGAAGAAGCATGATAGATACACTCATTCTCCCACTTTTCAAAAATGGATTTCTAAGCCCTGAGGCCAATATGTTCTTTGCATTGATGATGGGTATAGCCTTTGGATTTGTACTGGAGCGTACTGGATTTACCAGAGCGCAGCATATTGCAGATGCTTTTTATTTCCGTAATCTTGCGGTACCCAAGATTATGGGCAGCACAGTTGTTGTAGCCAGCACCTGGATGATCATCTTCTCTTGGTTTGGATGGATTGACCTCAACCAACTGTTTACACCCGCTACCTATATCTGGCCCTATGTGGCAGGTGGTCTGCTCTTTGGTGCAGGGATGGTGATTGCAGGATACTGCCCAGGCACTGCCGTAGCAGGACTAGGCACGGGCAAGAGTGATGCGCTGGTATTTCTACTAGGTGTTGTTGCTGGCATGTTCCTTTATTTTATCCTCTATCCATTTATTGCCGGTTTTGCCAGTTCGACAAACCTAGGTGTGCTGAAGCTGCATGATCTGTTTGGCGGCAATGCCTACACCTCATACATACTCACTGTAGCACTTGAAACAGGTATTATTCTGTTTATGATGCTGCTTCAAAAAATCATTTTTAGAAAAGGAAACAAATAATATGAGTACAAAAACAACAATTGCAGGCGGTGCACTGATCCTCGCAGGCGGCCTTGCACTGGCTGTCTATGCCAACACCAATGCCTCTGCCCTCTCTACTGCCAAATCAACCATGGTAAGCAAATATGTCAAACTCAGTGATACTGCACTGGTAAAAGGGGACAGTAAGGCTGCTGAGAAATTTGCCAAGCAGGCACTTGTGACGGATCCAAAGAGCAAAGAGGCACTATTAGGATACAAAAAAGTCATCCTTGCCTCATGTCCCAAGAGTGCAGCACCAGCTGCAGGAGCAGCAACACAGACAGCAACCCCAGTTGCACCCAAAGCAGCTGCTCCCAAAGCGGAAGAAGAAGACGAGATGGGGTGCATCTAAACGATGCTAACGCATGCAGGGAAAAGGCTCCTTTTTTTGGCTGTACTTTTTTGGTATAGCACTGCATCAGCAACAGATACCCTCTCTGTCCCACAAAAGATAGACAAAGGGATCGCCCTCTTCAAATCCAAACACTATCATCCTTCTTTCACCTTACTCAATCCCTTGGCCGCACAGGGCTATCCACGGGCACAATTCTATCTTGGTCTTCTCTATGATATGGGAAGCATTGACATGATGGACAAACGAAAGGCTGTCATCTGGTACCGCAAAGCAGCCCTGCAGGGGCTAGCAGAAGCAGAGTATGATATGGGTGTCATGTACTCCAAAGGCGAAGGTATAGATAAAGACCTCACAAAAGCCAGAGATTGGTACGAAAAATCCGCTACACACGGTAGCGCATATGCGATGTATAATCTCGGGGTCGTGTATGAACGGGGTTATGGCATAGAAAAAAATATCACCAAAGCCATAGCGTGGTACGAAAAGGCCTCTGCTCTCTCTTTGGGAAAAGCTACTTACAATCTAGCGAATCTCTATTATCATGGCACGAAAGTACCCAAGAATCTCTCTAAGGCAGCCCAACTCTATCACCAGGCCGCCCTCAAGGGTCACAGTGAAGCACAATTTACCTATGCCTACATGCTGGAACACGGGCTTGGTTTACCTGTAGATATCCGAAAGGCAAAGCGATGGTATAAAGAAGCTGCAATCAATGGCCATAAAAAAGCCAGATGGAACCTCTCCCTCCTTTTGAAAAAAGAAGGAAAAACGGAGGAGTCTCACTTTTGGGAAACGAGAGCTAGATAATTACTTGAATCTGGCGATTTTCCGGCGAGTTCACTTCTTCTTGTCAACAATATCATTCAAAACATCATGGGCATGATTGATCGCCATTGCAATCGATCCACCACTGTCATAGACGATATCTCCCACCATGTAGAGTCCCTCTACACTTGTCTCATGCTGATCGTTGAAAATCGGCTGTCCATTCTCATCCAACTCGATATGGCAACTGCGGAGGAAATCTACAGGCGTAGTGCCTCCCAAAGCATAGATAATTCTATCGTAGATGACAGCATAGCCATTGCTGTAATTTACTTTAATTCTCCCGTCATGGTTTTCTACCGAATCAATATCTGTGCCATAGCGTACACGAAGTCGCTCTTCTTGATCATATTGGACAATCATCTCACGATTGATATCATTCGCTCGCGCGAAGGAGTCTCGGCGATAGGAGAGGGTCACTTCGTTGTCTGTACTCAGATGACAAGCATACTCCAGTGCAGTGTCACCCCCACCTACCACCAGTATCTTCTCATGTCCTCTACAGTCATGTGGGCTATGGTTGACGAATTTTCGAATCGTTCTGGGTATTTTATAGGAAGGCTTGTTGGGTTTCCCCATCCTGCCTATGGCAATAATGACATTTTTAGCCCTGTAGGCTCCGTTACTGGTTGCTACAGCAAGCATGCCGTCTTCCTCTTTGGTGACACCAGAGACCTCAGTATTAAAAAGTGTATCAATCTTATCATCATCCAGCAGTGTTTCAAAGTAGTCTAGCGTGCTCTCCTTGGTGCCATCGAAGAACTCAACATTTCCTTTGATTGTGACCTCTTGCCCTTGCCAGTCTTTGTCTACGCGTTTAGCGTCTTTGTAATACTGTCTGATCGTTTGGGAGTGGTTGTCTCCCTTTTCGATAAACAGAATCTTTTCTAGTCCAAAAATAGAGGCCTCAACGGCAGAAGCGATGCCGCCTGGCCCTCCACCGACAATAGCAATATCGTAAAGATTTTCCATGGTATCTCTCCTATTCTATGTAATCACTATAAGATAATATTTTATTATACTATAAATATGTTACTTTATGTTTTTTGAGCAAAGAATAATTAGAAATTTGATACCCGGCCCTATTTAAAGTAACCAGAAAACTAGTAAGTAACACCTTTAAACTATTTTATAACAATCCCAGTCCAAGCGCCCTTATCTCCTCGACTTTATGAAAGTGAGATGTTTTGAATGCACTAGTGTCTGGCTCCAAGAGCAGGATATTCTTATCGACCTGTTCCAGGATATTTTTGGTCTGATTATGCATCAGTAGCCGAATAGATCTCTCCAGCATTTCTATCACATTGAAGGTCTTAAAAAAGTTGTCTGGCAGTGTGTTGATGAAGGAATTTCTCCCTACCACATCCACCGCCACTATCTCTTGCAGGCTACTCTCTCTCAGCCCTAGATTCTCACAGAGAAAGCCATCTCCATAGACATGCTCGCCCATGACCTTCTCCTCAAAAATTCCCGGTATCGCCATGGTAGCAAGTACCGCATCCTTGATGAGCACTTTGTCATCTGCGGCAAATACCCTCTTGTCCCCCGTCTCGAGATCTGTGGCAATGATCTTGAGTGGGATGGACACATCAGCCATCATCCTCTCCCCAAAGATCGCATCAAATATCTTTTCGATCCGTGCACTATCGACGATAGAGTTGCCGCTGAGTGAAAATTTGATCCATTTTGTCACTGAGGCAAATGACTTGAGTCTCTCGTGTATCTGTGTCTCTTTCATCCCTATCGCAAGGCAGGCACCGATGATACCACCCATGCTCGTACCGATGATCTCAGCAGGCTCGAGATCTTTACACTCCAGGTCATGCAATACCCCCAAATGTGCGATACCCAGCGCACCACCCCCTGAGAGTACCAGCGAAAATGGCCTATCCTTCCATATCCCACTCATGACAATACCTCCTTGTATCTTTCTATTTTCTCTGCCAAAGGCATCTTGGCATAGGCGGCAGAGGGAGAGGGCAGATAGCCCGTCTCGAGCCCAAGATGGCCAAAATGCACCCCGTGGAGTGCCTCTGCCTTCCTTCCTGTAAATGCAACCTTGGTGATAGAAGGGCAACGCTCCAGCAGTGCAGCGATATCATTGACCACCTCATCTTCCAGCGAACTGTCCAGCGAGTTCTCCCTACTGCAGCTGGCGATCATGTCCCACAGCCCTAGCTTCGCCTCCTTGAGCAGCCAAAGCTTCTGATCTCGGTTGTTGACGGGGTATGCTGTGACTGCGGAGAGTATCTTCCAAAACTGATTGCGGGGATGGGCATAGTAAAAGTCATTTTTTACTGATTGAATACTCGGAAATGAACCCAGTATCAATATCTTAGTGTCTTTGAATAGTATGGGTTCAAAGGGGTGAACTATCATTTCATTACGCATTTTCTACCTTCACTAGAGTTTTTTGAGGAAGTTTTCCAGCTTGCTGATCTGCGCCTTGGAGATATTCTCCACCACCAGACTTACCCAACCACCTTCATCAGAGAGGGTATAGAAGACTTTGGAATCAGCCGATGCTTTGGTCGGCTTTCCCTTCTTCTCTTTGACCTGTTGCTTGATCTCTCGCAACGGTAGCTTCTTTGCAAGTACCTCATCGATCAGCAACATAATCTGGCCTTCATCTCCGAGTTTATTGATCTCCTGCGCTGCACTGTAGCCTATACTGCCCTCTTTGAGTGCTTCAAGCACTTTAGGAGAGAGGGAAAAGATCTTGAGGCGGTTGATCAGCGTAGAGACAGAGATCTGCCCCAGTCTCTGTGTGATCTGCTCCATCTGTGCTCTTTGTGCACGCGTCTTCTCATCCAGTCCTTTGAGTACTCCGCTATCAGCATTGCGAAAGCGATAGAGCAGCTTCTTGACCGCTTCGATATCCATCTCGAGACTCAGCCCGATATACTGCAGTATCCCCACTGTCTGATCATAAGGATTGAGATCTTCTCTCTGCATATTTTCAGAGAGCATGATCAGCATCGCCTCCTGATCATTGACATCCTCCAGTACTACTGCCGAGATCTTCTCCCAACCGAGCAGCTTCACTGCCTCTACTCTTCTGAAGCCTGCGATCCGCTCATACCCCTCCTCAACCCTACGCACCACAATCGGCTGAAGCAATCTCTTGGTCGATGCGATATTGCGAGAAAGTGCCTCGATCTCCTCTTGAGAATAACTCCTACGATCGTGGTGTTTGGGTGCGCGTATCTGAGTGATCTCTATCTGCTCTACCTTGTCATCTGATGCTGCATATACCCCTGACATACCCTTCTCCTCCCAAAAAAAATCGCTAATAACAACGTTGTTATTACTCTTCTTTAGCTATTCTACTCCACCTTCCTTAAAAGTGCACTGAATAGCAAAAAATAGTAAAACTGTATTTGATATTTGACACCCGTCCCCTTATTTTTATACGTATTTTAATGATGAAGAAGGAATACTAGAGTATAAGATTTGTCTTTACCATTTTTACTGTACAATGCTATTATAGTAAAATATTGAGGGTGATACCCATGACAAAAGATGCAAGAAACAGATATATTTCACTCGTCATCTTGGGTTTTGCATCTGTTGCACTTCTCTACATCACCATCAAGGCTATACAGATTGTAGACAAGACACAGGTAGGTACAAGCGAAGGGATTTATACCAACAAAGTTACCACATCAGAGGAGATACATAGCAAGGCACTAGCGCTCACCAAATCCTGCAAAAGTGAATCCTGCCAAGTACAAAACCTACTGGATTATGTCACCCGCATCCCCTACAAGATCAATCATTTTCGCGCACACTCACCACAAAAAACCATTCAAAACAACTTTGGTGACTGTGACGATAAGAGCAATCTACTCATCTCCATGCTTCATGCCCTAGACAAAGAGGCATATTTTGTCCTAGTGCCGCATCATATCTTTGTCATCACACCCATCGATGACCAGAAGCTCTCCAGCAAGAAAGGGCTCTGGCTGGATGGGAAAAAGTATTATATCCTGGAGAGTACCGCAGAGGACTCTAGGATAGGCTTCCCTCTACACTATACACTGGATGAAATCGGTGCGATAGTAGAGCCGTTTTCCAATAAAAAGATAGCATACACAGAACTTCTATACAAATAACAAGAACTCTTATTGCCTTCTTCCCTCAAAGACCTATGGGTAGATGATAGAGACACTTGAATCTCTTTTGATTGTCCAGCGTGTTGTTGTCTTCAAAAATACAGTATGATGATGCAGTGACGGTGCTAAATCCTCTACTTGGCAGCCAATGATGGTATGCCCATTGAATCAATCTAAGGATATCATCATACTCCCCCTCCAGAGTAAATACAGCGTATGCGCCACCTCGTATATGTGATTTTGGCAGACTTTTATCTATGGGGGTTTTCATATCCGTGAGTTCAATACACGCCACATAATAACACTGATCTAACGGTGTTATCGCAGGATTGTCATAATATACCCCTATTCGATGATGGCTTTCACTATGGTTTGACTGTGACCACACCTTAAGCTTTTCCCATGCAAATGCTGCATTATGGTAGCCCCTATATCGGATATAGTAGACTTCTCTATCTTTCACTGTGACTATTCTGGGTGTTAGGTGCGAAAAGTCAGCACTGGCCAGCAGAAGCCTATTCTCCTGAGTAATCATTTTATGCAAATGGGCTATATGCCCACCATTTCTCCACTGCTTGGGTGTTTGTCCAAATCTACTTTTAAATGCTCTTAAAAATGAGGTAAGGATGCTATACCCACACATATTGCCTATCTCTGTGATAGTGTGATCTCTATTGGCTATCAGCAGGTTGGCTGCCTTTTGCAATCTTACAGATTTGATCGTCTCATATATATTGGCATTGAGTTGCTCTTTAAATATTCGATGTAGATGAAATTTGCTGATATTAAAGTCCTTTGCGATGGCATCAATATTAAGATCTGTGTCTATATGATGGATAATATAGTACATCAGATTATTGGCTATCTCATTATGTATCAGTTTTGTTTTTCTTTTTTTCATTGGTAGTATTATACACCATTTAGCAATAAAAGAGAGTTTTAAAAGCATGAAATGATGAGAATAGAAGCAGCATATCCGCTACGATAGGGGTAAAAACTTCAAGGGCACTTTATGGAAATATTTTCAACTACTTTACTCACATCGATCTTCGTATTTTCTTTTGCGACATCGATCACTCCCGGCCCCAACAATATCATGCTGCTATCCTCAGGATTGACCTTTGGGTACAAAAAAACAGTACCCCATCTGCTCGGTGTTATCATAGGCTTTCCTCTCATGGCTCTTCTTGTAGGGTTGGGGCTGGGCAAGATATTTGAATCATACCCTGTGATTTTGACTATACTGAAAATAGTAGGCACAATATATCTATTGTGGCTTGCTTGGAAGATAGCAAACTCAACACCCTCTCTTAACGAAGATGAAGACAGCAGCACACCTTTGAAGTTCATGCCTATTGTTCTGTTTCAGTGGGTAAATCCAAAGAACTGGATAAAGATCATCACAGCGATGTCTGTCTATGTCCATTCAGCAGAAAATGCACTGAGCCAGATCCTCATCATTACCGTTATCTTTCTTGCGACTGTCATCATCTCTGCCAATGCATGGACACTGGGAGGTGTCGCTCTCAAAAGATTTATTAAAAATAAAAAAGCAATAAGAGCATTCAATATATCGATGGCGGTGCTGCTTATACTTTCTATTGTGGTTAGCTTTTGGAATAGTTAAAAATGGAGGCAAACTAGGTTCATTTTTACTCTGTAGAAAAATCTTAAATACTAAGGCGATATAAGAAAAAATGGCTATACTTTCAAGCACAAAACAACAAGGAGAAATAATGTTAAAAAAACTTGGATTAACTGCGTTAGCAACAACAGCCATATTGCTTACTGGATGTGGGGGGGGGTGGAGGCAGCCCATCAAATAGTCCCGCACAACAAACTCCTACTCAAGAGACACTAAAACTCACAGTTGGTAATCTAACAATCGATTCTCAGTCTACCCTTTCAAGAGTATCAAAAACTATTCAAGAAGGAACGAAAGTTTTAGTGCAAATTTCTCTAAACAAAAATGATGCGACTGTTAGTTTAGAAGGCAAAGATGCTTCATATTTTGAACTCTTAGATACTGCATCAGGCTATCAATTGCAATTCAAGGGGGCAGCTACTGCAGGTGAGTATGAGGTTGATATAAAAGCATCCGATACCAATGGCAATTCAATAGTATATAAAATAAAATATATCGTACATGCAAACAATCCAATCAATAAGCCACCAGTCGTCAATGCGGGCAATGATACAACTACTATTGAAAATCAAACTATTACACTAAGAGGAACTGCCACTGATGAAGATGGAAATATAGTTTCTTATGAATGGAAATTAGGTAATCAGGTTCTAGCCACAACAGTATCTTTTGACTATACGCCTACAAATATTGGTACCGATACATTAGTTTTTTCAGCTACAGATGATGATGGTGCTACCACATCTGATGAAATAAAAGTTAATGTCACAGAATATTTAGTACCTGATTTAGTTGTCCTTAATGCTGAAGTTATAGATAACGATGGCAACCCCATTACAGAAAATAACAAATATGAGGCTGGAGATACAATAAAAATAAAAATAACAGTTACCAACATTGGTGAAGGAGATGTTCCTGCTCGAAGTAAATATTACACCAATGTCACATTGAGAGGAGACGCCTATCGACATACTGTCGCACTACTGGAACTTAAAAACTTATCACCACATGAAACAAAAACTTTTACATATAACACAGGAGAAGTAATTGAAAACCGTGATGACAACAAATCTCTAACTGTAGATATCAATATAAATAAATCAGTATTTGATGATGATTTTTGGAAAAATAATCTGTTTCAAGAAGGAAACAGAACAAACAATACTTCAAATGCTCTAAGAGTATATG
>JALVVQ010000121.1 GCA_027023325.1 Campylobacteraceae bacterium
ACTTTGTCTGTGGCATCATTGACTGCCACAGTTTGGTCATACTCTTTTTTGAGTTGTTCAGGACTCATGGCTGCTATTTTGAGTTTCTTGGCTGCTGTATACTTCTTGTTAGGATCTTTAACCATCAGGTAACCCATCATCTCCAAGTGTAGTGCAGAACAGAACTCTGTACAGTAGTAAGGGAATACACCCTCTAAATCAGCTTTAAATGTCAAGGCAACTGTTTTGCCAGGCTCAAGTGAAGCATGTACGTTGTATTGATCCACCGTAAATCCGTGTGTCTCATCTTCAGCTCTCTCCAGGTTCGTCAGGTAGAAAGTGACTGTATCACCTTTGTTGACCGTCACATGCTCTGGATTGATATGTGATCTGACCATGGTGCCGTAGACATAGACATGGTTGCCCTTGCGCACGATCTTCTCTTGACCTGCCAGTGTTTTACCTCTATGAATTTTGCCAGTAAATGGGTTGCTTCCCATTTTGTATCTTACTTTATGCTTGATCTTGTCTGCGCGAATCGCTACGGCTTGGTGAGGCTCACCCAATGGGATCGGCATATCATACAGTAGTTGCATTTTCTTGCCACGAACATCGATGAGTTGATGGTTTTGTGGATGCAGTGGACCAATCTCATTAAATCTATCAATTGCAAGTTTGTTCAATGCAATAATATACTCACCCTGAGGATCTTCTGTTTTACCTTCCATGCCACAAAGGTGCCCGATATTGTAGTTGACATTTTGTCTGTCTACTACTTTACAGGTATGATAGTTCCACTTTACTACTTGGGAATCTACATAGAGTGAGGTAAAGATTTCACCATCTTTATCCCAGTTTTTTCCAAACTGGTTATGTAATGGCCCAAGTCCCAACTCTGCTTGGCAAGACATGGTTTTCTTGAGATCAAGAATAGGAATACCATAAGGGTCTTTTCCTACATACTCTTTGTTTTTGACTGCATCCATGATCTTGGCAAAGTCATAGACTGTGGCATGGGTATCTAGCTTACCACATACGACAATATTTTTACCATCAGGAGAGACATCGACACCGTGGGGTGATTTTGGCTCTGGGATCAGAAAAAGACAATCATTTTTGACTGCTACATCCATTGGTACAACTCTAGCACCGTTGATGATCTTCACATTTTTGTCGTCTTTGGCAAGTTCAGCCAGTTTTTTCCAATTGTAAACATGCAAGAAGTCTGTATCGTTTCGTGAACATCCTGCCTCAAATGGTGGAAGACCTTTTTCGATACCTCCGGTATACATCTCTGAGTTGAACGAGTTGGTGAAACCCCAACCATAGCTGGCTTCCTTACCTGCATCAGAGAGATCCTGCATATAGGGAGGCATCTCTATCGTGAATGATTTTTCAGGATGAATCTTACCCTCTTCGCTGTCAAAAGACCAGACAGTGACACCACCGCGATAGGTCTCTTTATACTCTTCCATAGGGTGGTAATTGTTGTCCAGAGGTGCACCATATTGACATGCTTCCAAAATATACTTGGAGTCTGGCGTGAAGAATGCGCCACCATGATCGGATTTGAAGACAGGGTTGACGACGATCTGCTTGGTCACCATATCATCAAGGTCAATAACTGCGATTCTTGGATTGGCTTTGTCATTGATGACCAGCCATTTACCGTCATATTTACCATCCGTCTCAGAGATCGCCGGGTGGTGTGTGTCACCCCAAGTGATAGATTTGCCACGGATATTACCCTGGGCGAGTACCTTTTTGGTATCATCATCGTATCCCCACCCCTGCCAAGGCTCTGGCGTAAAGACAGCGATATACTTGAGTATCCTCATGGATGGTACACCATACACAAGCACATGTCCGGACTGTCCACCTGAGCTAAACACCAGGTATTTGTCTCGTCCGCCGCTGGGGGTATAAGTTTTTGCCGCTGCCAACAGGTCAGTCTGTGTCAAGCCACGCTCTTTCATCACCTTGTCCAAGGCACTTGCGCCAAACAGTGTCGAGACACTCAAGGCAGTACCGAGCATAAGAGATGCGAATTTACTAGGTCTGTAATTCATTTTTCCTCCTTAGTTATGTTTGAGAGATTGGCTGGGAACTATTCCTTCACCTAATACTCAACATAAGAATTATAATGTAATTGGGATGCCAAAAATATGACCTAGGTCAAATTTTTGAGAAAATATAGCACTTGGTGCGGTAACGGATCAGGGGAGCAGGTGTTTAAGGTCTTTTTTGAGATCTTTCAGGTGCTGTGTGAGTACTGTGAGCACTTCGAGTGCATCAATAATGGCATCTTCTCTCTTGTAAATATCTTCTTTTTCCTCCTCTTGCATGCTGTCCACCAGTGAGATCAGGAGTGCGATATTGCGCTCCACGATCTCCAGAGCTTGGATGGAATTTTCTGTAGAAGTAGTGGCTATTTTGAGAGAGTGGTCGATATGTGCCACCAGTGTGTTGAAGTTGCAGGATGCCGTATCCAGATCATTGTTGTGACCTTGAACTGTGATGGGCTCGAGTCCCTCGATGGAAGATCTTTCTAGCAGGCGATCCGAGGTGCGGGTAAACTTTTGTATAAACCGAATAATGGCATCTACCTGAGAAAAGATATAAATCAGGAGCAGAATAAGCAGCGCAAAAAGAGCATATTGGAGTATCCTATATCGCTGCATTTGTGTCTCATAGTGTGATTTCATAACCTTGGTCTGCTTGTTGAATGCGA
This sequence comes from Campylobacteraceae bacterium, assembly GCA_027023325.1. Taxonomy (GTDB): domain Bacteria; phylum Campylobacterota; class Campylobacteria; order Campylobacterales; family Sulfurovaceae; genus JAAXPZ01. Next base: position 2,711 of record JALVVQ010000121.1, read on the forward strand.
CCACCAACTCCATATTTTTTTTGTATATCTCATTGACAGATTTATCTAAAATCAGGATACTGTAGGGAACATTACCAATATAGACATATTTAAATTCATTAAGTAGTTTGAAGAATTCATAGCTCAACTTTTCGATACGGGGTATCTTTTCGCCGACGAGCTCGGTATTTTTCAGAAATTCATACCTGTGTGTATCGATACTTTTAGGATACTCTTTTTTGTAGCGATGGGTATAAAAAACTGATTTGGCTATCTCCTGGAGATGTGATTTTTGGGTGCCCATGAGTGCAAGCTTTCGGGCAAAGTCCTGATCTTGGCGAGAGATAAAATTGGTAAGGAATATAAGTACGATGGAGACCATCAAAATAAAAAATCCCACTATTTTTATACGCTTCATAGCTGTTCCTTGTAAATGTATTTCAATCTTTCATCATCTTTGATGATAATTTCCCCGTGATTGATAGTGATAATCTCGTCCCTTTTGAGTCGATTCAGTACTCTTGAGAGCGTGGCAGGCTGAATATGCAGCATCAGGGAGACATCGTAGCGCTTGATCCGGTTGAACATAGAGAGATCTGTATCGAGCATCATGGCTACCTTGGATACGGAATCCAGTACAAATTCTCGATTGATGATCTCCTGCAGTTGTTTGGACTGTCGTATGATCTCGTTCGCAATCTGTCCGCTTAGCAGCGTGGTATCCAAAAAATGTTTTTTAAATCGGACATAATCCACATAGAGTATCTGTGCTTCCTCTTCGATAGCGACATTGGCATAGGAGAGGAGCGTATCATCTGACAATGAAGAGATCTCAGAGAGGAGTGAGCCGGCATAGGTGTGATAGAGAAATATTTCGTTGTCGTGTTTGTCCATTTTGTAGGTTTTTGCCAGCCCTTCGATGAGAAAGAGTAGCGTACGGGAGGTGCTGTTCTCGTAATGGAGTATGGAGTGCTTTGGATGTTTTTTCAAGTAGGAGAAGGAAGTAAGCACATCTAGATCAGATACTTCCAGTGAGTGAAAAAATGAGAGTGACTGAATACCCTTTTTCAGCATTATCCAACTCTGAGATCAGCATCAGGTTCGAGTTCTAGCACCTTCCATGGTAGCCCTTGTGCCATGAGTTCATCCATGAAAGGGTCTGGGTCAAATTGCTCCATATTGAAAACGCCTTCACCCTGCCACTTTCCTTCAAGCATCAGCTTGGCACCAATCATGGCAGGCACTCCTGTGGTATAGCTGATGGCCTGACTCATGACCTCTGCATAACACTGTGCATGGTCACTGACCTGATAGATATAGAGTGTTTTTGGTTTCCCCTCTTTGATGCCCTTGGCAAAGATGCCGATATTGGTCTTGCCTGTGGTTCTCTCTCCTAGACTGGCTGGGTCGGGAAGTAGGGTAGAGAGAAATTCGATAGGGATGATTTTTTCTCCCTTGTGTTCTATTGGCTTGATGCCCAGCATGCCAATATTTTCCAGACATTTCATATGGGTGAGGTAGCTCTCACCAAAGGTCATAAAAAAGCGGATGCGTTTGAGCCCTTTGATATGCTTGATCAGGGACTCCATCTCTTCGTGGTAGAGGAGGTAGCTGTCTTTGGGTCCGATCTCCGGGTAGTCCCAGACTTGCTTGATCTCCATGGGTTCTGTTTCGATCCAGGCACCATCTTCCCAATAGCGGCCTTTGGCAGAGACTTCTCTGAGATTGATCTCAGGATTGAAATTGGTAGCAAAAGGATAGCCGTGATCTCCCGCATTACAATCAAGGATATCGATGGTATGAATCTCATCAAAGTAGTGCTTCTGGACATAAGCACAAAAAACATTGGTCACACCAGGATCAAAGCCTGACCCCAATAGCCCCATGATACCGGCATTTTTGAACTGCTCTTCTTTAGCCCACTGCTCTTTGTATTCAAATTTGGCCGTGTCTGGGTGTTCATAGTTGGCGGTATCGAGATAGTGTACTCCCGTCTGGATGCAAGCTTCCATAATAGTGAGATCCTGATAGGGGAGGGCGACATTGATAACAATATCTGCTTTGGTATGTCGAATGAGATCAACCAATTCGCTCACTGAGTCTGCATTTATCTTGGTAGTATAGAGCTGTATGCCGATTTTTTCTTTGACCCGAGCAGCGATGATATCGCACTTGGAGACAGTACGACTGGCGAGAATGATCTTGCCAAATACCTTACTGTTCATCGCGCACTTGAATGCTACCACATTGCCTACACCACCCGCACCGATGATTAGTGTTCTTTTGCTCATTCAGAAACCTCCATAACTTCTCTTGACAGTATAGGACATTTCGGATAAAAAGCAAAACAGTGTTTATTATATTAATTACTATCAAGTTTAAACTTTTTTTAGTTATACTGCGGAAAATATACAAAGGGTTTAAAATGAAAAAAGTATTTTTAGCCATATTGGCGACCTTGTCACTCTCTGCAGCAGACCATAACCTTTATAACCACGCCCTCTCACTGGCGGGAGGATATGCGGTAAACTCATCCGAGAGTAGGCTGGATAACGCTTCTTTGCTAGGATTGAGATACAACTATAACAGAGCTACCGTTGAAGGAAGCATAGATATTGATGCGATTCAGTTGGCTTTTGATTACAGTGGAGATGCTGTCTATCAAAACCCTGCCAAAAGTATCATGGATGGGAAAACCGATGTGTATAGACTGGGAGTGAACGCCCTTTGGTATGCAGAGAATGATTCTGACTTTACGCCTTATCTTCTCCTTGGTGCAGGCATACAGCTCTTTGAAGAGTCAGCAGTCGAAGACAATAACAATGCATGGTTCGCATCGGTTGGTGCTGGAGTAGAGTATCAGCTAAGAGGAGATTTCTCTGTGCTAGCTGAAGCCAAAGAACTCTTTGCCGGAGATGGTAGTGACTACTTCTTAGGTACAGTTGGAATAAAGTACAGCTTTGGTCAGAACTATCAACCTAGTGCAAGGGTGACTGCAAAGCGGGTACCGGTAGGTACCGTTGTCCACTATTAAAACATATCGAGGCGAGAGCTTGGCATAACTCGCTAGCCTTCTTGACTACATTTCCCTAAAAAGGTATATTTCTTGGAAGACATTCTTACTTCACTCTCTACTTATGGCTATATAATTTTGGCATTTTACTCTTTTGGGGGCGGGATGGTAGCACTGATTGGTGCGGGGATACTCTCTGCTATGGGGAAGATGGATATTAGCAGCGCTATTCTGATCGCTACTGTAGCAAACTTTGTTGGTGACAGTGTACTCTTTTACCTTTCTCAGGTCAACAAAAAAGAGGTGATGAGCTACATGAAAAAGCACAAAAGAAAGATTGCCTATACCAATCTTTTGATGCGTAAATATGGCTGGTTGGCAGTATTTTTACAAAAATATATCTATGGTGTCAAAACCCTGGTACCTATCGTCATGGGACTCACCAAGTATGATTTTAAAAAGTTTGTAACGCTCAATTTCTTTGCTTCTATTGTGTGGGGTTTGGTTGTTGGATTAATCAGCTTTTATTTTTCTACTGCTGTGAGAGGGTGGATGGTGTAGGGGCAATTGCCATCGCACCATTTTACGCACAAATAGCCGAAGCATTTGTAATTTTTTTTGATATTCTGTTTCATGGGGAGCTGCCACACACAAGAGCGATGGATTGTTGGTTCTTGGGGGTGTCGGTGCGATGGCAATCGCCCCCTACGAATATTTCTTTACAAACTTTGCGATCCTGCGTATGCCTTCTCTGATGGTGACGATATCTGTAGCGAAAGAGAATCGGAAGTAGCCGTCACTGCCAAAGGCAATCCCTGGTACCACGGCTACGCCGTACTCTGCAAGTAGGTCTTTGCAGAACTTCATGGAGTCTCCGGTAATGGCAGTAATATTGACAAAGAGGTAGAAGGCACCGTCTGGTTTTCGGACGCTGAGTCCTTCGATCTCATTGATGAGTTCAGCTGCTTCTTTGGCTCTGGATTCAAAGGCCTGCCGCATGGTTTCGATCTCGTCATCTACCTCACCATTGAGTGCTACGATGGCAGCCTTTTGGGTGATAGAGTTGATATTGGAAGTGCTTTGTGACTGCAAGGCATTCATTTTGGAGACGAGTGCCTTGCTGGCACTTGCCAGATAACCAAAGCGCCATCCTGTCATAGCAACAGATTTGCTCAGACCATTGACCGTGATGGTTCTTTGGTACATATCTTCATCGATACTTGCCACAGAGGTAAAAGCAGTATCATTGAAGAGTAGCTTCTCGTACATCTCATCACTGACGACGATGACACTGGTACCCTTCAGTACCTGCGCCAGCGCCTCAAGCTCAGTCTTGCTGTAGATGGATCCTGTAGGATTGGAGGGGGTAGTCAGGATGAGCATTTTTGTCTGAGGCGTAATAGCAGCTTCGAGCTGGTGTACAGTGATCTTGAAGCCACTTCTATCATCGGTATGGATGATGACGGGTTTGCCTCCGGCATACTTGACAAGTTCTGGATAGGTGACCCAGTAAGGTGCAGGGATGATGACCTCGTCTCCCTGGTCGATGAGTGTCTGCGTGAGGTTAAAGAGGGACTGCTTCGCCCCATTGCTTGCGATGATTTGAGAACGATCATAACTCAGACCATTGTCTCGCTGAAGCTTGGTACTGATCGCATCCAAAAGCTCAGGGATGCCAGCCACCGGTGTATACTTGGTAAATCCTTCATCGAGTGCCTGAATGGCAGCATCTTTGATGGCGGCTGGTGTATCAAAATCTGGCTCTCCAGCAGAAAAACTGAGTATGTCTTTGCCCTCTGCTTTGAGTTCTGACGCTAGCGTGCTGATAGCAATAGTCATAGATGGGGATAAAGCCTGAATGCGTTTTGATAACATGATGATCCTCTTTTAATACAGTTGAGGAGATTATACACTAAGATAATTTTATCTTGGCTATAATGGCGTTTAAAAAAAGAGTATATTGTGTTAAATAAAGCAAAAGTAACCGACCTTGTCTCATTGGCATTAATCGCTGTAGCCTTTTTTGTTGCAGAACCTTACCATGCACCGCTTCTCTATGCAGGGCTTTTTGCATTTTCGGGGGCTATTACCAATCAACTGGCAATTCATATGCTTTTTGAGAAGGTACCGGGACTCTACGGCTCTGGGGTAATAGAGAAGAATTTTGAGCACTTCAAAGCCTCTATTCGTACGATGATTATGGAGCAGTTTTTTACCGCAGAGAAGCTGACGCAGTTTTTTCAGAGTGAAGAGCAGAAGCTCAGCATGGTTCCCCTGGTAGAGTCAGCTGACTTCACCCCAGCATTTGATGCGCTCAAGCAGAGTATCATGGAGTCCAAGTTTGGCTCGATGGTGCAGATGCTCGGTGGTGAGGATGCACTAGAGCCATTGCGTGACAGCTTCAGTCGCAAACTCAAGGGAGCCGTGGTCTCTATCGTAGATTCTGATACCTTCAGAGCACAGCTAGACCACCACTTGTCACACTCTTCCCTGAGTACGGATATGATAGAAAGCATTGATGCACTGATCAGCAAGAGACTAGATGAACTAAGCCCAAAAATGGTCAAAGAGATAGTAGAAAGCCTCATCCATGCACACCTTGGCTGGCTTGTGGTCTGGGGTGGTGTATTTGGCGGTATCATAGGGGTGATTTCTTCTTTTTTTATTTAGAAGTACCCTCGACCGGGAAGATATGCAAAACAAAATTATTATGCTATGATACTGTTATTCGTTGATTATTAAGGGGGAGTATATGGGTAAATCGGATAAGCAAAAAAATGACCTGCTTCAAAAGCATTTTTCTTATGAGAAGCTGGGTTTTTACTATCTTTCTCTGCCTATCCTTCTTTTTGCCAATCTCATGGGAGCATTTCTGCTCAGTGCTATACAGCTGAATGTCGTAGATCTCTATTCTATTGTGGTATGGCTCTCTCTCAGTATTGTGATGTTTCTATATGGACTTTATCAGTATAGGCTTTTTGGAAAAAAAACAGAAGAGAGCAAGCTTGCCCAAGCAGATATATGGCTTGACAAATACTATACTGATACTTTAATCAACGGGATTATCTGGGGAAGCAGCGCATTTTTGATGTTTCCTGAATCAAGTCTGCTGAACCAGATGATGCTTGTGTTTTTTCTTTTTGCGGTAGGCTTCACAGCCATGGGCATACTGGCCTCCAAGCGGGATCTTCTGATTACCTATGTCTCCGTCATGTATCTTCCATTGATACTACGCTTAATCTTTATGGAAGATACGGTACACAGTAATATCGGCTATATTCTTCTTGCGCTGGTGCTGCTGATGGCTATTATTGCAAACTATTACGGAAGGGTTATCAACAATGCCTTGCGCAACAAGCAGGACTTTATAGCGATCAAGCAGACCCACGAAAAGCTCAAAGAGCGGTTTTTCTCTCTATTTGAGCGGGCACCTGTAGGGATCTACTACTACAACCAAAATATGGAACCAGAAGATGCCAATGAGCATTTTATCGAAATGAGTCAGCAAAAAACAAAAGAGGAGCTACTCGAAGTACCACTTTTGGCACTGAAAAACAAAAAGATCAGGGAGATCCATGAAAGTGTTTTTCATGGGGCTGCCGGTGAGTATCGAGGGCCTTTTGCCATAGCGGAAAATAAAGATCTCTATGTCAAACTCTCTACCGTTCCCATGATCAATGCCGCAGGAGTTGTGGCTGGTGGTATCGCTATCATCAATGATATTACCAATGAGGTAACAGCCAGAGAGAAAATGGTGCGCAATGCCTACTATGATTTACTTACTGATATTCCCAACAGAACACTGCTGATGGACAAGTTGAAGTTTCATATTGCAAGCAAGGAAAAAGATCCTCGATATGGTGCGCTGCTTTTTATGGATTTTGACAATTTCAAAAAGGTGAATGAGACTTTTGGGCACAAAGCTGGTGACAAACTTTTGCAGCAGGCCTCTGAAAGGATGAAAACGATCATCAATAAAGAAGAGGTCTTTGCGAGAATAAGTGGAGACAAATTTGTCTTTCTGCTTCCTCTGTTGGCAGAAGAGAGGAAGGCTTCTGAGGTGTTGGTAAGGCAGTACATTCGCTTTATACGCGATGCATTCTCAGAACCTTTGATGGTGGTAGGCGAAGAGTATCATCTAAGTTTCAGTATAGGTACAGTGCTTTTTCACGAGAATATCGTCTCAGCCTTTGACCTGTTGAAAAAAGCAGAGACAGCCATGTATGAGGCAAAAAAAAGCGCCAGAGGTACCAGCAGATTTTACCAAAAAGAGATGGGTGCCTATGCAAAAGAGGCACTGGTGCTGGAGAATGATATGCATAAGGCAATAGCCCGCAATGAGCTCTTCATAATCTATCAGCCACAGGTAGATCTCTCCAATGATACTATTGTGAGCGTGGAAGCTTTGGTGCGCTGGATGCATCCGACCAAGGGAATGGTCTCTCCGGCCACCTTTATCCCCATTGCCGAAGAAAGTGGTACGATTATTAAGATAGAAGAGTGGATATATACCACGATCTTCAAAGAAATTACTGCGCTTAAGAGAGAGGATGATACCTTGATGCTGCAGCGTATTGCTATCAATCTCAGTGCCGTACACTTTATGCAGCCAAATTTTGTTGAAAAATTTATGCTAAGTATTGCGAAGCACAAAGTGGATCCCCGCTGGATAGAGATAGAAATTACAGAAAGCGGTATCATGAGAAACCTCGATGATGCAATAGCGAAGATGCGTACACTGAAGGCATTCGGATTTGTCTTTGCCATTGATGATTTCGGTACAGGACACTCCTCTCTCTCTTATCTCAAGCGTTTACCTGCAGACACTATTAAAATCGATCAAACATTCATTAAAAATATGCATCAAGACAAAGGGGATGCCATGATCGTCGAATCTGTGGTCTCCATCGGTAAAAAGTTTGGTCTCAAGGTCTTGGCAGAGGGGGTAGAGGAGAGTGCTACCTTGATGCATCTTCGGATCATTCAGTGTGATTTGTATCAGGGAAATTTTGGATACAAACCTATGCCAATGGAGGCATTAGTCTCGCTCCTTAAGCACCCTAAAAGCCTCTTTTCTACTCCATAACTAGCACTTGGCACCCTTTTGAATACAATCTTTTTCTATAAATATCTGCATATTAATTTACCATCAAGGTTGCCTATGAAAGGCTTATTTGTTTCGTTTAAAGATAACTGCGGGTTTGGACTACCTGCTTCTATTTGATAATCACGATACACTGATCAGCAAAAGACTAGATGAACTAGATCTCTTTTTCTGTGTTTTATTATTTTAAGGCTACTAAACTAAACAGGGATGAGAAATATTGTATAATAACTTCTTGCAATACTAACAATACAAAGGAAACCCATGAAATTAACAATTGCTACTGTGCTACTTCTCTCAACTTTTTGCACAGCCAAAACTCACTTTGATTTGGAATTAGAAAAATCAAAACTTTCCAACAAAGTATTTAATCACTATGATAGTGACAAAAGTAAAACACTCTCGTTGGAAGAATTTTCTCTCTTTTCGAAGGAAATGAAACAAAAAGAGCTGGAGAAACGGGCAGCCAAAACCCTGAAATTTTGTGATAAGGACAAAAGCGGGAAGATAGAGCTGCGTGAGGTTCCTACTCGGGAAGAGATGCGAGAGATGTTTGAAAAACATGAAAATACAGCTACCATGTGCCCCATGGATGTAAGAATGTTTCGCTTTATCGATACGGACAAAAATGAATACATTTCAAAAGAGGAGATACTGCTTTCGTATCAAAAACCAGAGTTTGGAGTGGGGAGAATGATAGCACCCAGAAGAGACGAACTGAAAGATTTTAAAGAGCAACTAAAAACCTGCGATAAAAATAAAGATGGCAAAATTACGCTCATAGAGGTAACCGCTGAGATGTGCTATATGGACTCTGGAATTTTTTTGCAATACAGCCCCAACCCACAAAAGAGTTTCAAGATAGATGCAGTAACGCATACTCCAAAAAACGATCAAAAAGAGAGGATTGACCATATCTTTGAAAAAGAGTGTGATAGTAATCACGACCAACAATTGACGCTCGTAGAGGCGACCTCCAAATGGTGCAATATCACATCAAACGATTTTTTGAGATTGGATATAGACAAAAATAGTCTCCTGTCCAAAATCGAATTTATGAAGATATATAAAGAGCACACACAGACCAAAGGATTGCCATTAAAGAAGATGAAAAACATGCCTCCTGATATCAAAATCAGTATTGCCTTTCACCAATGCGATGAGAACAAAGATGGAAAACTAAGCAAAGACGAAACAGGTACATGTGGGCTTCCTGCGGATCTTTTCGAAAAATTTGACTACGATGCAAGTGGCACTATTGAACAAAATGATATGGATATGCTCGAAAAGCAACGAGAGTTCAGGATGGTCGATATGAACCATGACAACGCAATAGACCCAAAGGAGTTTGCAGAGCGTATGGGCAATCGGTGTCGGGTTTTTTAGGAGACAATATGAATATGCACAAGATATTGTTTATCGTATATCTTTTCAGCCAAATAGTTCATGGCAGCGAATGCCCAAATGAAGAGTATATCACCTACAAAAATCTCTCATTTGTGCATGAGGGGTTTGTCTCTCCTTATGAGATCGACCCCAAGAGCCAAAAAGGTCTATGTGATTTAAGAGCCGAAACCTATCTGCACAATAAGAGTGCCGATAAGAACAAACCCATATTGGTAGGAGATGAAGTTGTCGGAATCAAAGAGTACGGCAGGGATATGATAGCGATCTCTGCGACGATAGGTGCGCACGGGGGTCAGTTGCGTTTTTTCAAAAAGCACATTTTGAACAAAAACGCATATCCTGAAAAGTTTATTTTAGAGCCCATGGAGATAGAAAATGAGGGAGATACTTTTTATTCTAACATGGGCATGAGTATACTTGTCCATGAGTATTATGAAATGAGAGATCGCTATCCTATATTGGAAGTCACTACGTACAATATGGATAATGGAAGGGCAATACGCATAAAAAAATATGAGTTTTCGTACAAGGAGATGAAATTTATCTTGAAGCGTTCGGTAGGAAGAAGTCATTCCAAACAGCAGAGAGATAGAAAGTGAATAATAATATTACCCTATCAACAATTATTGGCTTGATTGTATCAGCTCCAATGATGTATCTTGCCTGGCATCACAACGCTCAAGG
>JALVVQ010000122.1 GCA_027023325.1 Campylobacteraceae bacterium
CATCTTCCCACCTACCACACTGGACTCATCGTCGAAGAACAAAAAAGTGCACTCGATGCCAAGCAGGAGATACAAAGCCTCCTCGACACCCTCTTTACCCTCATGGAGAATAAAAAATGAAACAACTCTTACTACTATTGCTATGCTTCACTGGCATACAGGCAGAGCAGATCTATGCAACCTTTGACATACAGGCCTACCGTCATACCAATCTCGCCTTTAGTGCCGGAGGAATTGTCCAAGACATAGAGACGGATGTCTCGATGCAGGTCAAACAAGGGGAGGTGCTCGCCCACCTCAACAATGACGACCTCAAGGCAAAGCTACAAATCGCTATGATCGCTATGCATCATGCCAAAAAAGAGTATGAACGGCAACTCTCCATCAAAGAGGTCGTGCAGCAAGCCAAGCTGGACAGCTATCAGTTTCAGTATGACAATGCCAAAGCACAGGTAACCTACATTCAGTCTCTTTTAGACAAAACCGTCCTCAAGGCACCTTTTGACGGTATCATCTCTGCTAAGCTGATCGAAGTTGGTGATGTGGTGAGTGGCATAGCACCGCGTACAGCCTTCAGCCTTCAGAGTGAGCACAAGAGGAAGCTTCTGCTGCACTTTGACCAAAAATACTGGCACAAAGTACAAACCGGTAATGCGTTTGAATATACCGTCGATGGAGAACAAAAAGTCCATCATGGTGTCATCGGAAAGATCTACCCCAAAGTCAACCAACAAACCCGAAAAATGACAGCAGAGGTCTATGCCTCCGATCTCGTCGTCGGACTGTTTGGCACCGGTACTATCACTACCCAGGATGAGGAAAACAACTAATGTACCGCTTTGCCATCAACCGTCCCATCACCACACTGATGATGATCATGACCTTTATCGTCTTTGGTCTGATCTCCTACCGTACCATGCCAATCAACCTCTTCCCCAATGTGGACTTCCCTGTGGTCTCCATACAGACCCCCTACTACGGTGCAGATGCCTCCACAGTAGAGACCAAGGTCACGGACAAGCTCGAAGAGGCGGTTAGTGGTATCGACGGTATCAAGAAGCTCAAATCCACCAGCTATAATGGTTTTAGCTCTGTTATTATACAGTTTGAACTCACCAAAGATCTCGACGAGGCGACCAATGATGTCCGGGACAAAATAGGCTCCGTCAAACTTCCCAGAGAGGTAGAGAAACCTATCGTCCGCAAGCTGGGCGTCGGTGGAAGCGTCATTAGCCTTTTTGTCTCTACCAAAGGGGCTGATATCCAATCACTCATGCGGATGGCAGACGAGAAGCTCAAACCCAAACTGCAGCGTATCAAAGGTGTCGGTGCTGTGGATATCTTAGGATACCGTGACAGAGAGATCCGTATCTATCTCGATCCAGACAGACTCAACAAATATGGGCTCACCTCCTATGAACTCAGAGCCATCATCGCCAGTCAGAATATCTCTCAGGGTGTAGGAAAGATCATCACCAAAGAGCAAGAGATCGTCCTCAAAACCCAGGCAGATGCCAACTCTATAGAGGATTTAGAAAATCTGGTAGTCAAACCCGGTGTACACCTCTCAGATATTGCCAGCATACAAGACGGACTCAGTGACGCCAAGACCTATTCGTCGCTGAACAATAGACAAGGTGTCACACTCGTCGTCAAGAAGATCTCCGGAGAAAATGTCCTCGATATCATCAAAGGCGTCAAAGCAATGATGCCCAAACTCACCACACTCGCAGGAGAGAAGTATCAACTCCAGCTCATAGAGGATCAATCAGACAAGATTATGGTCAATATGCACAATGTCACCTTTGACCTGATCTATGGCTCTATCCTGGCTATTTTCATCGTCTTTTTCTTTCTACGCAGTGTGACGGCTACCATCGTCTCTGCGCTGGCGATCCCTGCTTCGGTCATCGGTACTTTTGCCATCATCAACTGGCTGGGGTATGATCTCAACCGTCTGACCATGATCGGTCTGACACTGGCGATCGGTATCTTTATCGATGATGCCATTGTCGTGATCGAAAATATCACCAAAAAGATGGAAGAGGGACTGCCTGCGTTTAAAGCCTCTCTTGAGGGGATCGCAGAGGTAGCATTCTCTATCCTTGCTATCTCCTCTGTGCTGCTGGCAGTGTTTATCCCCGTGGCATTTATGGATGGGATCGTGGGGCTCTTTTTCAACTCCTTTGCCATGACTGTCGCCTCAGGGATCGTGCTCTCCTTTTTGGTTGCAGTGATGCTTATCCCTACTGTAGGCGCCAGGGTCTTACGCGAGAAACAGAGTCGATTCTATTATTTTACAGAGCCTGCGTTTGTACTGATGGACAAGGTCTATGTCAGCATACTCACCTTTCTGATTCGATTCAAACTCATCACCGTGCTGGTCACCATAGGACTACTGGTAGCCTCTGCCACACTCAAAGTAGGTATGGACTTCATGCCTATGGAGGATAACTCTGAGATCAGAGTGATTATCAAGGCTCCCGTAGGTACCAGTTTGGAGAAAATGAAAGAGAGGGTGCATCCTCTATTGAGCGAACTACAGGCTGATGGAAATGTCTCTTACACCGTCCTTTCCGTCGCCTACACCGCAGCCAAAGAGACACACAAAGCCAAGATCTATGCCAAGCTGGTCACCAAGGATAAGCGCCCCGGCATCAAACAGGAGTCGATCATACAACACTACCGAAAATCCTTTGCCAGATTCAAAGATCTCAAAATCTCTGTCGAAGATATTCCTCCCTTTGAGACAGGTGCGAGCAATGCACCTGTGCAGGTGGTCATCACAGGAAGCAGTCTAGAGAAGCTGGACGAGATCTCTGCCTCACTCATGCAGGAGATGCGTCAGATCCAAGGACTTGTGGATGTAGACAGAGATTACGAAGGAGGCAAACCACAGATAGCTATCACCATCCTCAAAGAAAATGCCAAGCGCGCAGGTGTCTCTGCACAAGCGATTGCTGCGGTGCTTGGTTCTGCGTATTCCAGTGACAGCCCACTCTCCTACTATGAAGAGGGCGGCAGAGAGTTCGATATCACGATGCGCCTGGATGACAGATACAGAAATCAGATAGAAGATATTCGCAAGCTACAAGTACGCAACAAAGCGGGGCA
>JALVVQ010000123.1 GCA_027023325.1 Campylobacteraceae bacterium
AATCAGTATTGATGGCAGCGAAGAGGTGCATGACAAGTTTCGTGGGCTCAAAGGCTCTTTCAGAGAGTCAATGAAAGCTGTGGATCTGCTTAATAGCTACGGCAAGACCAAGGTGGGTATCCGCTTTACCATGACCAAGGATACCTATGATGATCTGGCATTTATCTTTGATCTGGCAGAGAAGCATGAGATACCAAAGGTTTATATCTCACATCTGGTTTATAGCGGAAGAGGACTGGACAATTTAGAAATGGATCTGACCAAAGAGCAACGCATCACTGCGGTCAACTTCATCCTCGACAAAGCTTTTGAATATCATGAGAGTGGCAGAGATATTGAGATTGTCACAGGCAATATGGAGATGGATGCGATTCTGTTCTTGAAAAGGTTTGCCCAAAAATATCCAGAACATGCCGAAGAGATGGAGAAGCGATTGATCGAGTGGGGCGGCAATTCTGCAGGCAGAAAGCTGCTCAATATCGATTCTGAAGGTTTTGTCAAGCCTGACCCCTTCTTCCCTGAAAGGATAGGCAATATTCTCACGCAGGATTTTACGGATATCTGGACAGACAATCCTGTCGCATTGTTGCAAAAATTAAGAGTGCATCCCAGGGAATTGGGCGGAAAATGCGCATCATGTCAGTATCTGAATATTTGTAATGGGGGCTCACGAAGTAGAGCGTATGCTATCCATGGTGATATGTGGGCAGAAGACCCCTCATGCTATTTGACAGAAACAGAAACAAGAGGGGTAAACTAATGGGGAAAGTATATTTGACAGGTGCGGGGCCTGGTGATATCGATCTGCTGACCGTCAAGGCATTGCGTGTAGTAAGAGAAGCAGATGTAATCATTTATGACCGCTTGGCAAATCCTGATATTTTGGCTGAGGCAAAAGACGGTTGTGAATTTATCTATGTAGGCAAGGAGGATTCACACCACACACTTCCTCAGGAGGAGATCAATGAGGTAATCTATCAAGCCGCACTTAAGCATGATACCGTGGTACGGCTCAAGGGGGGTGACCCTTTTGTATTCGGTCGAGGAGGTGAAGAGGGCATCTATCTGTATGAAAGAGAGATTAGGTTTGAATTTATCCCCGGTGTCACCTCGGCAATTGCGGTACCAGAGTACGCAGGTATTCCTGTCACGCACCGTGGCATTACTGTCTCTTTTAGGGTAGTGACGGGGCATGAATCAACCAATAAAAACCATTCACAGATACCTTGGGAGAATTACAAGACCGATGATACGATTATCTTCCTGATGGGGCTACATCGCCTCAAGGTCATTACGCACAAGCTGATGAAAATAGGCAAGCCCAGAGACTATCCTATTGCAGTGATCAGTAGAGGTACCAGACCGGATGAGAAAACGGTGGTGGGGACACTTGAGGATATTTATGAAAAGGCAAAAGACCTCCCTACGCCTGCCTTGATTGTGGTGGGCAAAGTCGTTGAGCTCAGAGGACAACTGAGCTGGTTTGAAACCAATTAAAGATAAAAAAACTCTTATTTATACTTGATCTATATCAATCCTATGTTATACTTCCTTTTCCAAAAAATCCAGAGGGAGGAAATATCATGGATAGACTTAGAGATATTCAACTCTTTTCCAAACTCAGCGATGAGAATCTAGAAAAGATCAAAAAACAATCCTATATCAAGTCCTATAGCAAGGGTGGCATTGTTTTTTATGAAGAGGATGAAAGCCAGCATATTTATGTGGTGCTGGAGGGGACAGTCAAACTCTACAAGACCTCCCCAAAAGGCACACAAGTGCAGATTAATCGCTTTACTGCACCGGCAGTACTGGGCGAGTATGCCTGTTTCGAAGAGGTACCGTTTCCTGCCACCTGTGAGTTTGTGATAGAAGGGAAAATAGCCTACATTCCTAGGGACTTTGTAGTCAATAATCTTGAAGATAGTGTTTTTGCTTTGGAGATGATCAAGTCATTGACGGCAAAGATCATGGTACTCTCATCGTTGATACACAAAGAGACTATTTTCTCTTCTGAAGCGAAGGTAGCCAAGCTCCTCTTGGAAAAATCAGAGATATTTCAAAAGCTTAAGTATAACGAGATCTCCTCCATACTGAACATTACACCCGAGACACTCTCTCGCATATTAAAAAAGTTTAAAAACGAAGGATATATCGAAGGATTGAAGGCAGGTGATATTCTGATACTGGAGCCAGAGGCACTCAGTAATGTCATTGAAACCAACAAGGTGCAAGACTGTACCAACTGTATTGCACATTTCAAAGTAGAGCATGGACTGAAGTAACGCCAGACCCCCTTTTTTTTGTACACTGCCGCTGTCTGTTTTCCAGTAATTCTTTGGTAGGCAGAAGAGTCATAAGGCTTCTCTATCTCCGCACTACTCTAGTCTCGATAAAGCAATATTCTCAGTATATTCCCCAGAATCAACCGTGCACAAAGTTTGCACATTCGTTGCCTATACTTTTCCTATTAGAAAAAAGGATGTAAGTATGAAACGAAGAAATTTTTTGATGGCAGGTTCCGCTTTGGCGCTGGCACCATTGGTGGGGTGCGCCAAGGGCAACACTCCTTATGATACCTTTACCCAAAAGTTACCGATACCAGCATTGGTACCCTACACGATGAGAGAGGGTACCAAGGTATTTGATCTGCATGTACGGGAAGGGGAGGTAGCGTTTTTCAAAGATGCAAAAACAGACACCTATGGGGTCAACGCTGACTATCTGGGAGAGACGATACGGGTACATCAGGGAGACAAGGTGCAGATCAATGTCAAAAACAGTCTGGGCGAACTTACCACACTGCACTGGCATGGTCTCAAGGTCAGAGGTGACAGTGACGGAGGGCCTCATAGCAAAATACCTGCAGGGACAAGCTGGCGCGCAGATATGGTGATCGATCAGCATGCCAGTACCTGCTGGTACCATCCTCATACCCATGGTGAGACAGGAAGACAGGTCTTTATGGGGATGGCGGGGCTGTTTATCATCGATGATGAAGCGTCCAACAGCCTAGATATCCCCCATACCTATGGTGTGGATGATATCCCTCTGGTGATACAAGACCGTAGGTTTTTCTCCGATGGGCAACTGATGTACAAACAAGGCA
>JALVVQ010000124.1 GCA_027023325.1 Campylobacteraceae bacterium
GGGAGGTAGTAATATTGCTATCTTTTAGAAAAAATGATCTATGATTACATTTCTCTTTTTTACAGAAAGATATGATGCATTTACCGTTTACCCCTAATTTTTTGACAGTAATAATCTTTTTTTGACAGTAATAGGGTATAATTAGACATTGTGCAGTGTGAATAGGGCACATAAATATACCTAAAAAGGGGGAAATATGAGATTTGGAAAATTAATTTTTCTTATACTGATGTCGGTTATGACTACACTGGAGGTGTATTCAGCTACGCTGACAGGGACAACCTTGTACGTAAATTCAGGGACAGGTACGGTCAATACCGTAGGTGACAAGGTGAATGGCAATGATATTTGTGCCGCTGTCAATACCTATGCCAATGCCACACCTGGATGTGACATGTCAACGGATGTAGGCTACAATAACAATGGCACAGGTGATAATAGTGATGACTATTATGATGGTGATCTGATTGTGCGTACCAATGACATCTTTACTGTCGGTGCCAAATACAGCTTCAATGGTGCAACTCCAGGGGTAGATGATACAGTGACATTGACAGGGACACTCCCTGCAGGTACAGGGTTTATCTGGGATCACCTGCCTACAGGAGCAGGAAACTGTGCAATGCCAGGGAGTTCTATCTCCGCTGATGGTAAAACAATAGTGTGTGTACGAGAGAACCTCGGTGCTTCCTTTTCCCAAATCTTTAACCTTCCCGTAAGAGTAGAGGGTGATGCACCCAATGGTTCTACCCCTGGAGATATTGTTGTGACCTATGAAGCTCCAAATACTACAACAGTGGTAGATGGTGTAGAAGATGGGAACCCTGCTAACCTTATAAAAGTGACTGCTGCACCAAGATGGAATTTGCAAAAGTATTATTATGCTACTTATAAGGGTAAACAAGATGATTTAGGTAATGATGGATGGTATCTTTACTATAAATACTACATTGAGGTTGATGAGGTGAGTGGAGAAGTTGATAGTTTTGATCAACCCTATTTAGGAAATGAAGCCCTTGCTGGAGGGAGTGATGCCACAGTAACTTTTACCGATGATCTTTCGCAAATTTCACCTAACACTAAACTGGTTACCTGGGAGCCAGCAGATATAATTTTTGAAGCAAATAATGCCTGTGATATGGACAGTCTTTCAGGAGGTAATGATCCTTATCCAGCACTTGATACGACCTATCCAGAGCGTAGTATTCCAGTGCCAGCAGGTACAATGGCAGTCTCTTGTGTACAGACAGGTCAGAGTGTAGCAGTAACTATAGACCATATTGATGGTACCCTGACGCATGCTCCTACACAAACAGGCTCGGGTGTTGCACTTCCAGTGAAAAAGCGTATCGCAGCGATAGGTATTATGCGAGTTTTTGTACCTTACTCTGATGTATTCTCGCAACCAGGGCAAGAGCTTGCAACGCATAACAGTATGAGTGGTTTTGATCCAGATAGTATCTCAGGTACGAGCAACTTTGGTCCATTGACTGAGAGTGAATTGGACAACTTCTATAACCTTCCTCTTAAAGCAGGAGGAGGAGCCTATAGTAAGGAGTATAGAAGAGGATGGAGCGATCAACTCGATCAGGCAGCAGAGTGGGGAGGAACTGCGTGGTATGCTCCTCCAACAAATGCTTCTGCTGTTTATAGTGGTGATGGTGGTGCTGGTGCAGGTACCATGTTTGGTACATATACAATATATATAAATACTGGTGTAGTAGATCAGACCAATGTAGAACTCTGTGATGTGATTGATATCAATACTTTTACCATGGAAAAACTACGTACAACAGATGACCCTGCTACCTTTTTAGATGACAGTAAACATGCCATAGATATACAGTATAGCAATACCTATAAACTCACTGATCTCAATGTCTCGTATGCTATTGGATATGTCGGTGCATGGCCACCAAACCCTTATGAGGCACCGGGTGCAGCAGTAGGAAATGAGTGTAATGACAGCTCTGTGGTGTGGTACCCAGATTATGTAAGTGCTAAAGCTGCGGCAGATGCGGCAGGTACAGATGTGAGTAAAGTAAAACTCTCTGTGCCTCTCTTGGCGTCTGGGGAAACTATGAACATGCGTATTAAACATAAGGCACGTGCAACGCATAGAGATGATTCACCAATGATTCCTGGAGAACTACTCGTAAACTATGCAGCATATAAAAGCCCTTACAGTAATGATGTCTATAGTAATTCATTATACCGCCCTAGAGATGAAACACAGGTACCTGGGAGTGGGGCAGCTGGTGATAGACTTATCTTTGGTAGAGCTAAAGCACGCATCCTTAAACATATGTACCCTACAGGTTTGGGCTTAGGAGATGAGTCCAATGTAACACTCTCTCCTAGTTTTACCTTTGGTGGTAGTGAAGCAGGACTGAGTGTGGATGGGACATTAGTAATTGTCGATCTCCTTCCTGAAGGATTAGGATATAAAGCAGGCAGTACAGTGGGGAATTACGGAGGTACACCTTATGGTGAGCCACTTGTTATCCCTAACCCAACAGATGCAGACTGTAATACCTATGCATCAACACTCCTCGCTCAAAATGCACCGTGTGGCACACTCAATGGTGGTACAGGCAAAGAGACCCTTTTGGTATGGGATTTGGGTACTGTAACCACAGGTACAGTGATGAGTGACCTTAACCTTACAAGTTATGTTAAGGTAGATGCCCCTGCTGGAACACTGAAAAACTATGCACAAATAGAGTCAGACATGGATAAAAGTAATCCTCTTTTGAGGGGTGCAAACTTCAATGTCACCGTCTCTGTCCCTTCTGCACTGCTTATCAAAAAAGAGGTACTTACCCCACTACATGAGATAAACAGTGGCGGACTTCTCAACTGGATGGAGTTTAGAGTAGGTGCACGTAATGGTGGAGGGACTAACCTTATAGACCTTGATATGATTGATATGATTCCATTTAATGGTGATGGTGTAGCAAGCAGTATTAGCTTTACCCCACTAGGTGGTACAACCATTCAAACACAACGTACACCAGCAACAAGCTATACAGGTGACTTTGCCTTTGACAGTGTGACCTTTGATGACAATGGTATGTGTGATGCGACCAATGTAGAGTTTTGGTTTACCAAAGAGCCACAAGCAAGTCTTGATTTGGGACCAAACGCATCAACCAATACCAAAGCAGATGGTACACCAGAGAGTATCTGGTGTCAAGGAACAACTGCTGGACCAGATGCAGGGTGTGGATTTACCAATGCAGAGGTCACAGCTGTGCGTTCCAGAAAAGTAGCAATTAATTCAGGTTCAACCTGTTTCTTAAATGTAAAATTTGCTACCAATAACAATACCGATGGTGACATCTATGCAAACTCCGCTGCAGGAAATGCTAAAACAACAAGTGGTACACTCCTTGATGGTGTCATGACCAATGTAGTAACTGCACAGGTCTATGCAAGCTCTATAGGAGACTTTGTATGGCAAGATGATAATGCCAATGGTATCCAAGATGGAGCTGAAGCAGGTGTAGATGGTATTACCGTCAAACTCTATGATGCAGCCAATCAACTTCTTGGTACGACAGTCACAGCAGGAGGAGGCTTGTACACCTTCTCCAATCTTACTCAAGGTAACTATATTGTAGAGATTGAGCCAGGCGCCAATCTCCTCACCACTGAGATGGCAGGCGTAGATATCACAGCGGATTCTGATTTCAACACGACCACCAACAGAACAGATATCATCGCACTGGGTGAAAATGAAGACAAGACTACGATCGATGCTGGACTTATCCCGCTGAATCTCAATATCTCAGGCCATGTCTTTGATGATGGTGATGGCGATGCCAATGTCAATGGTGTAGCCATTTCGGCACCTAGTGGTACACAGCTTTATGCGACACTTGTGGATGACGCAAACAGTGCGGTAGCCACTAAAGCTATTGCAGCTGACGGAAGCTACCTCTTTAGCACAGCAGATGGTGTAAGACCAGATTCTAACTATACTATTGTACTTTCAACTACAGCGAGTGGAACGACAGCAAGCCTTCCGACTGACTGGAATAACACAGGAGAGAATATCAACTCTCTCGGTGCTGGCAAGGATGGTACTGTCGATGGTATCATTGCAGTAGAAGTGGCATCGGTCGATATTACAGATATAGACTTCGGTATCAACCACGCACCTACAGCCGATGACAAAACAGAACCAGCGCAACAGAATCCAGGTGGAACAAATACCGCAGTTGTACCTACATTAAGCGGTGCAGATGATGAGAGTGCTACCTTAGTATATACCATTACAACACTGCCAGCTAATGCCACACTTTACTATAATGGTACAGTAATTACGGCACCTAACTTTGTTGTTGCTGATCCTTCTCTTCTGACAGTAGATCCAAACAATGGTGCGCAAACTGTGGTCTTTAACTACACCACGACAGATGAAGTTGGTGTGGTAAGTAGCCCTGCGACTGTCACCATGCCGTTTACACCTCTTATGATTTCAGGCCATGTTTTTGATGATGGTGATGGCGATGCCAATGTCAATGGTACAGGTATCGCAACACCTAGCGGCACACAGCTTCATGCCACACTGCTAGATGCAGGTGGTACTGCGGTAGCCACCACACCGATTGCAGCAGATGGAAGCTACAGCTTCTCTACAGGTGTATTCTCCAACACCAACTATTCTGTTGTCTTGGCCACTACAGCCAATGCTACTGCTTCTGACCTTCCAGCTAACTGGAACAATACAGGAGAGAATATCAATTCTACAGGTGCCGGCAATGATGGTACAGTTGATGGTGTTATTGTAGTCTCTGTACCGACAGATAATGTCACCCAAGTAGACTTCGGTATCAACCACAGACCAGTAGCCGATGACAAAACAGAACCAGCACAAGCAAATCCAGGTGGTATAGCACAAGTGAGTGTACCTACCCTTACAGGTGCAGATGATGAGAGTGCTACCTTAGTGTATACCATTACAACACTGCCAGCCAATGCCGCACTTTACTATAATGGTACAATAATTACGGCACCTAACTTTGTTGTTGCTGATCCTTCTCTGCTGACAGTAGACCCAGATAATGGTACACAAACTGTGGTCTTTAACTACACCACGACAGATGAAGTCGGTGTGGTAAGTAGCCCTGCGACTGTCACCATGCCGTTTACCGGTATTGAGATTTCAGGCCATGTCTTTGATGATGGTGATGGCGATGCCAATGTCAATGGTACAGGTATCGCAACACCTAGCGGCACACAGCTTCATGCTACACTGCTAGATGCAGGTGGTACTGTGGTAGCCACCACACCGATTGCAGCAGATGGAAGCTACAGTTTTGATGATGCAGATGGCGTAGCACTGAATACAAACTTTACAGTTGTACTGGCGACCACACCCAATGCCACTGCCTCTGACTTGCCAGCCGCATGGAACAACACAGGAGAGAATATTAACTCAGCAGGTGCAGGTAATGATGGCACAATAGATGGACAGTTAGCTGTAGCCGTAGGTGCTACAGCAGGTGTTACCCAAGTAGACTTCGGTATCAACCACGCACCTACAGCCGATGACAAAACAGAACCAGCGCAACAGAATCCAGGTGGAACAAATACCGCAGTTGTACCTACATTAAGCGGTGCAGATGATGAGAGTGCTACCTTAGTATATACCATTACAACACTGCCAGCTAATGCCACACTTTACTATAATGGTACAGTAATTACGGCACCTAACTTTGTTGTTGCTGATCCTTCTCTTCTGACAGTAGATCCAAACAATGGTGCGCAAACTGTGGTCTTTAACTACACCACGACAGATGAAGTTGGTGTGGTAAGTAGCCCTGCGACTGTCACCATGCCGTTTACACCTCTTATGATTTCAGGCCATGTTTTTGATGATGGTGATGGCGATGCCAATGTCAATGGTACAGGTATCGCAACACCTAGCGGCACACAGCTTCATGCCACACTGCTAGATGCAGGTGGTACTGCGGTAGCCACCACACCGATTGCAGCAGATGGAAGCTACAGCTTCTCTACAGGTGTATTCTCCAACACCAACTATTCTGTTGTCTTGGCCACTACAGCCAATGCTACTGCTTCTGACCTTCCAGCTAACTGGAACAATACAGGAGAGAATATCAATTCTACAGGTGCCGGCAATGATGGTACAGTTGATGGTGTTATTGTAGTCTCTGTACCGACAGATAATGTCACCCAAGTAGACTTCGGTATCAACCACAGACCAGTAGCCCATGACACCAGTGAGGCGCCTCAGCTTAATCCGGGAGGCACCACCACAGCAGTCGTTCCTGATCTAAATGTTACCGATACAGAAGATGGTACGCCTACGACTATTACGATCAAATCACTTCCTGGCAATGCAACCTTGTATTACAACGGATTGCCTGCCTCGGTAGATCAGGTCATCGTAGGGTACAATCCTGCATTGCTGACTGTTGATCCCATTGATGGTGACCAGACAGTGGAGTTTGACTATACGACCACTGATAGAGTCGGTATCGAGAGTGAGCCGGTCACAGTAAGTATGCCTTTCTTGGGTCTTGGTATCTCTGGTACGCTCTATGATGATGGCAATGGTGATGGCAATGTCAATGGTACCGCAATCGGTGATGCAAGTGGTACACCACTGTATGTAAGCCTTGTAGATACAGCTGGCAATGTGATAGCATCACATGTAGTAGCAAGTGATGGTAGCTACCTCTTCACTGGTGCAGAAGGTGTAACGGCCCATACCAGCTATACCGTGATACTCGGTACAGTACAAGGCCCTATAGGTTCTGTTGCCCCAACACCTGATCTTCCCACCAACTGGAACAACACAGGAGAAAACATCAACTCAGCAGGTACTGGTAATGATGGCACAGTAGATGGCAGTATCTCTGTAGCCGTAGGTACTGTAGGGGTCACGCTAGTAGACTTCGGTATCAACCATGCACCGACAGCTGAAGATAGAACAGACCCTGCCAGATCCAATCCAGCAGGTGACACCAAATATCCGGTACCAGCACTGCCTGTAGCCGATACAGAAGATGGTACACCGACAACGATCACAATCATTGATCTGCCTGATCCTACTACGGGAGTACTTTACTATAATGGTATACCAGTAGTACCAGGACAGGTCATTACAGGCTATGACCCTTCATTGCTTGAAGTGGATCCGACAGAAGGTAATCCTACCATGGTATTTACCTACACTACAACAGATGCAGCCGGTATCACAAGTGCCCCTGCAACCATCACCATGCCATTCCTGGGTGATATGTTTATAGGTGACAGGGTATGGCTAGATACCAATGGTAACGGTGCGCAGGATGCAGGTGAGCCAGGTGTAGCGGGTGAAGTGGTCAAGCTCTATAGTGAAGATGGCACACTCGTGGCAACCACTGAGACCAACAGCTCAGGTGAGTACCTGATCAAAGTCACAGAACCAGGCAACTACTATATAGAGTTTAATAACTCACGATACTTTACGGTAGATTGTCCTCCATGTGAGGATGCCAATGACTCTGATGTTGCTGCAAGTAACCCACGAACGGCTACCTTTGCCCTTGATTATGGTCAGACTGACCTGACACATGATGCAGGTATTGCTCCTGTAGCCCATATCGGCGACTATGTGTGGAATGATGCAGATGGAAATGGTATACAAAATGATGGTGAAGAAGGCATGAAAGGTGTCACGGTAGAGCTATTGGATGAAAATGGTGAGCCTGTCCTGGATGCAGATGGCAACCCCATTGCTACGACTACAGATGCCAATGGTTCCTATGAGCTTTATGCGCCTGCGAATCATTCTTATGTGGTCAGGTTTACCATGACTCCTGAACAGATTGAGGAAGGATATGTCTATAGTGCAGCCAACAATGCAGATGATACTTCAGATAGTGATGTCGATGAAAACGGTGTCATTGCAGTTCCCGTACTGGCAGTCGCAGGAGAGAATGTCCTCACGATTGATGCCGGTATCAATTGTGGATGTGCCGATGCACAATCAGACTCAGCCGATGCAATGACTACACTTTCTCTGTGGTTGATGATGCTGACAATGCTTATGGGCGGACTTCTGTTTGTCAGAAGAGAAGAAGCGTAAGTCATACTATTTATAGGCACACGCTCATTGTTGTGATGAGGGTGTGTCGCTAAGTTAACTCGTTACCGCTGTCTTGGAGGTAACGCATATCTCAATTCAATCAGCACAACAAATTCAATAGACACAAAAAATATGACAATTTGACATATCTCTTCCTAGACCCCAATTCTTTTGGCTATACTCCGGGTATGAAAAAACAAGAGATACTACAGAACTATTTTGGGCATAGCAGTTTTCGTCCTCTACAGGAAGAGGTGGTGGATGCGATTGTGGCAGGCGAGGATGTGCTGATGATCCTGCCTACGGGGGGTGGCAAGTCGCTTTGCTACCAGTTGCCGACTTTGTTGATGGAGGGGGTGACAGTGGTGATCTCGCCACTGTTGGCATTAATGCATGATCAGGTCGTGGCACTTCAGGCCAATGGCATCGCTGCAGCCATGCTGAGCTCGATGCAGGGTATGGAGGAGAGTAGAGAGACAGAACAGCAGCTGCGAGCAGGGGAGATCAAGCTGCTCTATGTGGCACCGGAACGGCTGAAAAATAGTTATTTCCTTACTCTGTTACATGGGCTAAAGATCAACTTCTTTGTCGTCGATGAGGCACACTGTGTGAGTGAATGGGGGCATGAGTTTAGAGAGGACTATCGTAAGCTTTCACTGCTCAAAGAGACCTTTGCTACGACACCGATTGCTGCGTTTACGGCGACAGCAACCCATGCAGTGGAGCAGGATATCGCCTCACAGTTACGGTTGGAGACCCCCAAGCGTGTACGCGGCAGCCTCTTTCGGGAAAATCTCATGATCGGTGTGCAACACCGCATCAAAGACGGCAGGGCACAGCTGATGTCTTTTTTGAAAGCGCACAAAGGAGAGTCGGGTATCATTTATACACTTTCGCGCAAATCTACCGAAGCGATCGCTGGGTATCTGCAGGGCAGAGGCGTGGAGGCCAGAGCGTATCATGCAGGACTGCCGACAGAGAAGAAGAACAGTACCTTCGCAGACTTTGTGGCGGACAGGGTGCAGATCGTGGTGGCGACGATCGCGTTTGGGATGGGGATTGACAAGAGCAATATTCGTTTCGTCGTGCATATGACCCTGCCCAAGACCCTGGAGAATTTTTATCAAGAGATTGGCAGGGCAGGGCGTGACGGGCTGGAGGCGGAGACACTGCTGCTTTTTTCTGCGGCAGATATCGTACAGCAGAAGTCCTTCATCGATGATCTTCCTGAGAGCCCGTACAAAGCACATGCCTACAACAAACTGGACCAGATGGTGCGCTTCGCAAACAGTGAGGCGTGCAGACATCAGGCTATTGCTCATTACTTTGATGACAGTATCGAGGCTTGTGGTACACGCTGTGACAACTGCACCATGCCAGAGAGCAGCAAGATCGATATCACTGATGCCGCACGCAAGCTCCTCTCTGCCATCTATCGCACACAGCAACGCTTTGGACTACACTATGTCATCGATGTCCTGCGTGGCAGCAGAGAGCAGCGGATACTGGAAAATGGCCATGATGCCCTCTCTGTCTATGGCATCGGGGAGACCTACTCCAAGGCACAGTGGCTGACGATTGGTGATAGACTGTTGGAGCTGGGGGCAGTGGTGATGGGTGAGTTCAAGGTCTATTGTCTTACCCCATCAGGAACCGAGATACTCAAAGGCATCAAGAAAGTAGATCTCAAAGAGGAGCGACTCAGTATACGAAAAACGGTCAAGAAAAAAGAGGACTTCTCAGCCGATTACGATACCGATCGCTTTGAAAAACTCCGTCTGCTCAGAACAGAGATAGCACAGGCACAGGGAGTGCCTCCCTACATCATCTTCTCGGACAAAACCCTCAAGGATATGAGCGTCAAGCTGCCACAGAGCAAAGAAGCGATGCTGGAAGTACATGGTATAGGAGAGGTCAAATACGAACGGTATGGGGAGCAGTTTTTGGTCTTGCTTCGGGAGTTATCTATTTAATATTTGATACCCGACCCCACTAATGCGCCGCTATGCCAGTAGTGAAGCTATGTATGAACGGTCTATACTGTGTGTTGCTTTTTGTGCTATATTCTCCTCGAGCCTTTTGAGAATTCCTGCGATTTCATCATTGTCTGCGTAGGGCAAAAGCAGGGTATAGAGTGCTGGATCAGATCGGGCTTTTCGGATCTGTTTGCTGAGATCGGTGGGTGGGTTTTTTCTTCTCGTGCGCCATTTTAGTATGAGCAGAGTGAGCAGACTTCCGATCACTATGCCAAAGAAAATCAATATCACCTTGGTCTGTATCTGCTTGGCTTGTGATTTCGCTTTGACCTGTATGGGGTAGGTGGGTGTGGCCAGCGTCTCGGTAAGACCCGTCTCTGTATTGAGGTATCTCCATGTCAGGGGAGGCAGTGTGAAATCCTTCTCCGCTACGATGGAAAAAGTCTGTGTCAGAGTGCTGTGATACGCTCCTTTGATAATCTGGCTTGTAACTGGTGTGCTGCTGCCAAAGACCAAGGCATCCTTGAGGTCGAGCTGTAAAGGTTCGACTGTCTCCAAAGAGCCTGTGCCCTCAATAGTAATGGTAAGGTTGAGTGGTGTGTTGGCTTGCACTTGTGTGTGGTCGATCGTGCTTTTCAGGGTGAAGTTACCTACGGTGTCAATGCCCCTGGGAAGTGGCAATACGGTGAGTGTAACTGGTGGGCTTTGGAGTGTCTGCCAAATGTTGCGGTAGGTAGCGGGGTCTTTGTGTGCGACCTCTATGCGCTGGGAGGGGAGTGTGTGCGTGCCTGTGAGATGAGGGATGAGCAGATAGCGCCTGAGACTCCCTGTGTCGCTTCTCTCTGAGAGAGGCACGACCTTGTAACCCTTGGGATGGAAAGGGGAAGGGCGTATCTTGGTCATGACCTCTGAGCTATTGTTTTCTAGTGTCAAGGTTGCGGTGAGGGGTTCGCCGACATAGACTTTGTTTTTGGACAGGGTCAGCGTGTAGTGGCTTTGTGCCATGCCAAGCACTGTGCCAAGCAGGAGACTAATAAGGATTTTTATCATGGGAGATACCTTCGATTTTTAGGGGTATAAGTAGGGTCTTGAGGGTTCTTTTTTTGAAAAAATATTCCCATCGCTGCGCTTCGTATCTGTCGCTCTCTTGTGTGATACTTTTTTTGCTGCTGTTCTCTTCTGTAGGTGTGGGTGTTTCTATTTTTCCTCCCTCGATTTCTTGTACAGCATGGATGGAGTTGATCTTTTTGATGATCTCACTGGGAGTCTTGGCATCCTTGAGGTCTGCGGTACCATTGTCCTCCTTGTAGCGATCGATAAGATTGCTGCCGTCACGAAACTCGCGTGTCTCATTGGACTCTTTAAGTTCCCTTTTTTTTGCCTCGTCTTCTTCCTGCTTGAGTTTTTTCTGGACAAGAGTGAGATTAAAGAGGGTATCAGGATGCTTGGCAAACTTCAGGGCATTGTGATAAAATCTGGCAGCAGAGGCTGTCTCTCCCAGTGCCATGAGGCAGTTTCCGATGTTGTGATACCTTTGATGCATGAGGGAGGGTGCCTGGATCTGCATATACTGTGAGATAGCCTCAGCATACTTTTTCTTGCGATAGAGAAGATTTCCCAGGTTGTAGAGCACTTGATCTGAGGGCTGTTCTATATTTTTATACTCAGTGATGGCCTTGGTGTACTGCTGCTGTTGTGCATAGTGTTGTGCCAGCCAAAGATGCCAGCGCTCCAAGGGACTACTCCATGCTATGCTGCTCAATGAGAGTATGAGTAAGGTGCTGATCAGGAGCTTTCTCATGTTCTTCTCCTGAAGCCAAGAGGGATATGCGAGAGCAGAAGTAGCGCCAAAAAGAGCGGCAGATAGAAAAGTTCGCGTTTTTGGTAGCGTGTCTCTGTGTCATGCACTTCTCTGCCTCGTGCTGCCTGTGGGGTATCGAGAAGTGTCTGTAGTGCATGATCATCACTGCTGTGCCTCACATACACTCCTCCTGTCTCTGTCGCCAGCGTTTCGATTGCAGGATTGACCCTGGTGATGATGATATGGCCTGTGGTATCTTTGCGAAGTTGTTGCTGCTGTTTGATGACACCGCCCTTGCGTGTACCTATGGCATAGACACTGATCTGGATATGTTCTGCTTTGGCATAGGCGATCTCTGCTTCAAAGGTCTGCTGCTCTCCGCCGTCGGTAAAGAGCAGCAGCTTTTTCGTCTCTTGCGTGCTGAGTAACATGCTGGCACTCTGTAGAGCAGAGAGAAGATGGCTGCCTTCTCTGTGTATATGGCTGAGATCCATCTGTCGCAGAAGCTGTTTGAGGTTGGCACGGTCCTGGGTCGGAGGAGCGATGAGGTAGCTCTGTGTGGCAAAGCCCGTGATGCCTATCCTGCTCTCCGGTGCCAGATCGATCAATGCAGAGGCTCTGTTGTAGGCGACCTTCAGCCTGCTGGGATAGCTGTCCTCACAGTCCATGGAGTAGGAGAGATCCAGTGCCACTATCATGCTTTGCTCAGGAGGAGACAGCTGTAATTTTTCTCCTGCGGTATAGGGTCCATACAGTGCGACCAGCATGAGTGTCAGCATACCATAGGCCCTGCCATCCAGTGTGCCCTGCTGATGGCGTAGGAGAAGATAGGGGAGTGTCAGCAGGAGTGCCAGAA
>JALVVQ010000125.1 GCA_027023325.1 Campylobacteraceae bacterium
ATGTCTGAGATGGATGCTTCATCGCTTCTGCCATCTGCTGTCCCATTGCCAGTCCGGCACCCATGCCGACCATATCACCCATAGAACCATTGGCATTACCCATAGCATTACCTGTCTCATATTTGAGATGGGCATCCAGATCTCCAGTGATCTCTCTGCTGGTGCGCTTGTCTATTGCCTCTTGCACCTCTTCTGGCAGGGAGATATTTTCTACAAGTATCTTGGTAAGCTTAAGCCCATACTCACTGAAATAAGGGGTGATTCCCTCTGTGATGTGTTTGCCAAACATCTCATAGTTGGCAGCTAGATCGAGTATAGGCGTACTGTCTTCACCCAATACGACAGCCAGTTTGGAGACGATGATATTGCTTAGCTGTGTATCTACCTCATCAATCGTAAAGTGTCCATCCGTGCCCACAATCTCTCTAAGGAAGGTCGCAGGGTCGCTGATCTGTATCTCATAGGTACCAAAAGCCCTGAGTCTAACCATGCTGAACTCTGGATCTCGCACCATAATCGGCCCCTTGGTACCCCACTTGAGATCAGTGAAACGCTTGGTATTGACGAAGTAGACCTCTGCCTTGAAAGGAGATTTGAAACCATGATCCCAGTGCTGGAGATTGGTCAGAATCGGAAGATTGTTGGTCTCCAGTTCGTAAGTACCAGGCTCCAACACATCAGCGATCTCGCCTTCATTGACAAAGACGGCTATTTGCGATTCTCGTACAATGAGTTTGGCGCCATATTTGATTTCATTACCTTGACGAGGAAATCGCCACACCATCGTATCTCTAGAATCATCGATCCACTCAATAACATCAATAAACTGTCCAAACAACCAGCTCCATAGTCCCATCTAAACCTCCTTTGTCTCTGTTGGTGCTTCTGATACTGCTGCAGGTTCTTTGGCAGGAATCTCTTCTGCTTTGGACTTGACAGCCAGTAGTGCTTCCTTGAGTTCTTTTTCAGTATTTTCAAGTTCTATCAGGGCTTCCTGCCTTGCCTTTTTCCCCTCTTCTGTGATTTTGATCGAGTCATTGAGTGTAGCAATGAGGGTCTCATTGGCCTTTTTGATGCTGGAGATATCGAAGATACCTCGTTCCATCTGTTCTCTGACGACTTGGTTGGCTTCACGCAAGCCTTCTGCATTTTTCTCAAGCAGCTCATTGGTCAGGTCTGCCGCCTCTTTGACGGCAATCGCTGCATCGTGGCTGCGGAAGATGGTCACAGTTTGCGCCAGCTGGTTGCGCCAGAGGGGTACGGTATTGACCAATGTGGAGGTAATCTTGTTGATCAGGGATTTATCATTTTCTTGAATCAGGCGAATGGAGGGGAGTGCCTGCATCGCTACCTGCCTGGAGAGTCTCAGGTCATGCACGCGTCGCTCCAGATCATCACGGAAGCCACGGGTCTCTTTGAGATCTTGAATGGCCAGCATCTCTTCTCCTTCGGCTTTTGATTCAAACTCTGGGATGATGATGGCATTTAGCTCTTTGAGTTTGGTTTCCCCTGCCTTGATATAGAGCTCTAGGCTGCGGAAATACTCTAGGTTGGCTTCGTAGAGTTTGTCCAGCGAGACCACATCGGTCATCAGGGTGCTTTTATGCTTCTCTAAACTATTGGAGATTAGGTCAATCTGGTCTCGTACCTCCTCGTACTCTTGGACAAACTTAACCACTGGTTTGGTAAAGCCGAAGAGCTTTTGCCACCAGGCAAGCTTCTTGTTGGGGTTAAACTCATCCATATCAAAACCGCGTATCGCTGCGACCATCTCATTGAGGGCTGCTCCGGCTTTGCCTGTCTGGTTGTTTCGTACACCATCGATCATGCGGTTGGAGATGCTGTCAAGCTTCTCCTGTGCCTTGGAGCCGAAGTAGATAATGGAGTTGCGGTCTTTGATATCCAACTCCTTGATAGCATCAAGTAGAGCCAGTTCTTCCCCCTCCATTATCTCTGGCAAGGTTTCACTCTGCGCTGCAATCGCTGTCTCTACGACTTCTTTAATTTTTGTTTCCACTGTTTCTCCTTTTTATTTTTAGACTTCTTAGTGTTTGATCTGCTCTTTGAGCACATCGATATGTACATCCAAGTCGAATTGGTTATTCTCTTTGAGACGCTGTAATTCCATACCGAACTTCGCTTCCACCTCATCCAGCAGTCCATAGAGTCTCTCTCTTGTCTGCGGAGTGATATCCTTTTCATCCAGCTGTATGTAGGAGCGTGTTACTTTGGCGATCCCATCAATATAGACAATGAGAAATTTTCTGGCTACGCGAATATCCTTTGGGTCTTCTTGAATGCTCTCTAGAATGGTTTCAGCTTTGTCAGTTGCGAGTGCAAGTTTGCTCAAAAGTGCTTGGTCTGCGATTTTTTCGCCATCTTGCTTGATGTGGGCAAGCTTCTCTTTGGCCTCATGCAGTGTTTCTAGTACCAACTCGGCTGAAATGCCGTCGATATTGCCTAGTTTGTCTTTCTTAGGATCAGTTCCATAGTAGAGATAAAAACCCACTGGTGCTAAAAGGGCGACAAATAGTGCCGAGAGGAGAGGTTTTCCGCCGACAAAGAAGCTAAGGTAAAAGGCAGAGAGCCCCAAGCCGCTAGCTGCCAGTTGCAGATAAGGAATCTTGGGGGCTCTGGCAAGCTTCGCTTTGACATAGGATTCTTTTTGCTTGAAGCCTCTGCTTGCTAGCGCAAGGCTGCCAGAGAGTAGAAGAAAGCCTAGCCCTTTGAGAATGAATCCGCTATAGTCAGCAGTAAAAAGCGATCTGACCACAGAGACAAAGAGAGGGACTAGAAAGAGGTAAAGCAGTGTATATCTGCGTGTATGTCGAGATGTGCTACTATGAATTCGTTTTGCTTTGGACATCAAACTACCTAAAAAGTGCTGGCAATGCTACTGCCCAACCCATAGATAAGAAAAAGAAATCCAAATATTTTTGTATAGTTCATGTAATCCCCTAGTTTTGGATAATACAGTCTTAATTTTACCGAAAGATCATTAAGGGGTGGTTATATTGGTCATATAGGGAGGATGAGACAGCCCTCCCATAGATGCTTATTTAT
>JALVVQ010000126.1 GCA_027023325.1 Campylobacteraceae bacterium
CAATACCTCAAGCGACACCTCCTTGTCAAGCGCCACATCCAGTACAGGAGAGATCTCGGCATAGGCTTTATGATAGGCATGGATACCCGGAAGGATATAGCCCCCCTGGTACGCCCCATCCACTACCTTATCTACTGTGATTGCTGAGCCTGCATCAATGAAAATACCATCGGGATGACTCAGACAAAGGGCTTGACGGTCTATACCCATGCCTTCATAGGCTCCCTTCAGCAGACAGTGCTCTGAAATATCACACCAATCCTCTAGCGTCACAAGGGTCTGCGCATGGTCGGTATTGACATTGATATAATAGACTCTCTCTGTGCCATATTTTTCCATGGCATCCATCAAGCGCAGGTGTTCGATTCTGCCATCCTGCCAGATATGCACATAGCTGTTGCCTACATCAGCCAGAATCACAGCGAACCTTTGTTTTTTTGGCGTAACCAATAAAAAAAGCTTAGTCCTACGATAAAAAGCAGGGCAATCAGTGTCGCACTTTTGAGATAATGTGCCACCTGATCTTCATTGGCACCTAGATAATACCCCAACAGTGCCAGCACACTCACCCAGATACCTGCCCCAAGTACCGTATAGAGTGAAAACTTCCCAAGAGGCATTCCTGCCAAACCTGCCGGCATGGAGATGTACTGCCTAATTCCGGGAATCAATCGACCATTAAAAGTAGAGATATCACCATGCTTGGCAAAAAAGTCTTCTAGCTTCTGCAATGATTCAGGTTTGAGGAAAACATATTTTCCATAGCGCAGCAGAAAAGGTTTGCCATATTTGGCAGCCAAAAAGTAGTTGAACAGTGCGCCGGCAAGTGAGCCTGCAATACCAGAAAATATTGCCATAAAAAGATTCATCTTGCCTTGAAATGCCAAGTAGCCTGCGGGAATCATCACTACTTCACTAGGAAAAGGGAAGAAACTACTCTCGAGAAACATACTGGCAAAGATACCAAAATAGCCCCAGCTGTCAATCGTCTCTACGATCCAGCTCACCAATGAAGCAAACAAAGGACTCTAGTCCTCTTTGAAGGCGCCCGGAGCTGTAAGCTTGGCATAGCGCTTCTCCAGCATCTCCTCCTTGCTCATCTCTCGGAGTGCATACACAGATTTAAGGTAGTACGCTTTGACTGCTTCTGCGGCTGCCTTTTTGTCTCTGTGTCCGCCCTTGAGTGGCTCGTCGATAATATCATCGATCAGGCCATGCTCCAGGAGCGAATCAGGTGTGATCTTCAGTGCTTTGGTCGCCTGCTCTACCTTGCTGGGGTCGCTCCAGAGTATCGCAGAGCAACCCTCAGGGGAAATAACAGAAAAGACCGAATAGCGCATCATGGCAAATTTGTCTGCCACACCGATCGCCAGTGCACCGCCACTGCCACCTTCACCGATCACCACTGAGATCATCGGTACCTTGGCGCCAGAAAACTCCAAGAGATTACGAGCGATCGCTTCACTCTGCCCTCTCTCCTCTGCACCCAGTCCAGGATAGGCACCCGGAGTGTCCACCAGCATCAGTACAGGGATATCAAACTTCTCTGCCAGCTTTACGGCTCTGAGTGCCTTACGGTAGCCTTCAGGGTTGGGCATTCCAAAATTGCGTTTGATCTTATTCTTGACCCCTCTACCCTTTTGCTCACCGATCAGTACCGTTCTTTGTCCACCGATCCACCCCAGATAGCAGAGCATAGGAGCATCATCCTTGAAGGTACGCTCTCCATGTATCTCTTGTGCATCTTCCATGAGCAATCTGATATAATCCAGCGCATACGGGCGGTCTGGGTGGCGTGCCAGCTGCAGTTTTTGATAGTCGCTCAAAGAACCAAAGGTCTTTTTTACCTCTTTTCCCATCTCTTTCTCAAGTGCATGGAGCACCTCTTCATTGCCTCTGGCTTTGGCAGATTCTATATCTCTATAGATTGCTTCCATTGGTTTTTCAAAGTCAAGGTAAGTTGCCATATCTGATCCTAGTCAGTAAATTTTTTGAAGATGACTACGCCATTGGTACCGCCAAAGCCAAAGGAGTTGCTCATCACCACATCCAGCGCTGCTTCTCTGGCTACACCCGGCACATAATCCAAATCGCAGTTTTCATCAGGTGTGATCTGGTTAATGGTAGGAGGGATAATGCCTTTCTCCATTGCCATGATGGAGATAATAGCCTCCATAGAGCCTGCTGCACCCAAGCAATGACCTATCTGTCCTTTGGTAGAACTCACAGGTGGGCAGTTCTCCTTGCTACCGAAAAGTGTCTTGAGGGCAGCGGTCTCGTTCTTGTCATTGATGGCCGTTGAGGTGCCGTGGGCATTGACATAGTCTACTTTGGGTTCGCCTGCCATGCGATAGGCCGCTTTCATGGCTCTTAGAGGACCATCCATTGTAGGTGTGGTGATATGGTTGGCATCACCACTCTCTCCAAAACCGATCAACTCGGCATAGATCTTAGCACCCCTGGACTGCGCAGACTCTAGGCTCTCTAGTACCAGCGCGCCTGCACCTTCACCCATTACAAAGCCATTTCTATCCTTATCAAAAGGACGAGAAGAGGTCTTGGGGTCATCATTACGGGTAGAGAGTGCTTTCATCGCAGCAAAACCGCCCACGCCAGCACCACAGATCGCTGATTCTGCACCGACTACGAGCATCTGGTCTGCGCCATCCACCATAATCGTCTTGGCTGCTTCACCAATCGCATGGGTACCTGCTGCACAAGCAGTTACCGAAGAGAGGTTGGGACCTTTGAGGTCCTGATAGATAGAGACGAATCCACCTAGCATGTTGGCCAGTGAAGAGGGGATAAAGAAAGGAGAAATCCTTCTGGGGCCTCGTGTATCGCAGATTACAGAGTTTTTTTCGATCGTAGAAAGCCCTCCAATGCCCGAGGCACTGCTCACGCCAAAACGCTCACGATCTACCTCGTCACCGATCTTTGCATCAGCCATCGCCTCTGAAGCTGCCTTGAGACCCAACTGGATAAATCTGTCTGCTTTCTTGACCTCCTTGGCATCCATCACCGTAGT
>JALVVQ010000127.1 GCA_027023325.1 Campylobacteraceae bacterium
CCATCAGTCCCCATTCAAAACGGCTTTTGAGTCTATCTACTAAACCGGCTATTTGATTGGGCTGTCTGTCTGAGGTAATGACGATCTGTTTTTTTGCCTGATGGAGTTCATTGAAGGTATGGAAAAATTCCTCCTGCGTCTGTTCTTTGCGACTGAGGAATTGTATATCATCGATCAAAAGTAAATCACACTCTCTAAAATGATCTCTAAATCTATCCATCGTCTGTGATTTGATATGGGAAATATATTTGTTCATAAACTGTTCGAGTGTGGTATAGATGACTTTTTTTCCCTGTGCTACCTGGTCATTGCCTATGGCTTGCAGTAGGTGGGTTTTTCCTAAACCCACACCACCATAGAGAAAAAGTGGATTGTACTGCATGCCAGGCTTTTCTGCTACAGATTTAGCTGTAGTATAGGCAAACTGGTTGGAACTCCCGACAATAAAGCTTTCAAAAGTAAAAGAGGGGTTGAGATGGGTGCTTTTGGGACTGCTTTTCTGCTCTTTGAGCTGAATTCTTTTTTTGGTTTTTGTATCTAATTTTCCTACAATGATTTCTACCTGCGGTTTGATCCCGCCTTGTATTTCAAACAGGTGTGCGATTTTTTCTCTATATTTTGTAGTAATCCATTTGGCTATGATGATATTGGGGGTAACAAAAATAGCCCTGTCACTTCTTGAATGTATTTCATCGTAGTGCAAATTCTTTATATAGCGTTTGTATTCGTTGCTGTTAATCTCTTTTTTTAATTCTGAAAGGACAGATTTTCCGATACTCATAGTGACCCTTTAATGTGTCTATTCACAGTAATGAAGAGCGTGATGTGAATAACTTTTATGATTTTATCGCAATTGTGCTAAAATAGGGCAAAAAAGTATTGTGAAAAGACTTTTTAACATGTGAATAAAGGTGTGAATGAAAATCTTAGGTATAGACCCTGGAAGTCGAAATCTTGGTTATTGCGTGCTGAATTTCGATGGGCACAGGTATCAACTGGCAGAAGCCGGTGTATTGAAGATCAAGAGCAAGCTACTTCAAGAGCAGATTGTAGAGTTGATGGAGGGGATAGATATTATTCTCAAAAGCAATGCTATTGATGAAGTGGCGATTGAGGATATCTTTTTTGCCTACAACCCACAGAGTGTACTTAAGCTGGCGCAGATTAGAGGAGCATTGAGCCTGAAGATGTTGCAGGAGGTGGGGTATTTTTATGAATATACGCCTTTGCAGGTCAAAAAGGCGATCACTGGCAACGGTAAGGCTGCCAAAGAGCAAGTAGCCTTCATGGTGAAGCGCCTACTGGGGATTAAAAAAGAGATCAAGCCCTTGGATATTACTGACGCAATGGCGATTGCCATTACCCATGCACAAAGGGTAAAGATCAGAAAGTAATTATCTGATCCTTGCCCCGATTCTCTCAATCTTTGTCAATCGCTTCTCTGGTACGCGGAAAGAGGGTTTTTTGTGTCCGGCAGTAGATTCATAGACGATCTGCTCATACATATAAACATCATAGAAGAAATAGTCTCTTCCTTTGTCATTTCTGACAGTCTGGTAAAGTACATGGACAGGGATAGCATGCTTGAGTCGAATCGTGGTAGGTTTATTACTATCGAATATTTTTTTCAAATTAGATTTGGCATAGCTATTTCCTGCATTATTAAGCAGCGCATACATAAAGTCATAAGGTTTCTGAACCCGCATGCAACCAGAGCTGTAGACACGGTATCTATAGTTAAAAAGCGATTTGTTGTCTGTGTCATGGAGATAAACTGCATATTTGTTGGGGAACATAAATTTCACACGACCCAGGGCATTCTTGGCACTGGGGTATTGTACAAAACGGTAAGGCACATGTTTTTTACTGTGCTCATAGCTAAAGAGTTTTTGTAGATTGAGTGGCGATTCCTTGGCCCCTTTCTTGTAGGAGGTGAAGACACGGATATTGTTCTCTTTGAGATAGTTAGGATGTTTTTTTAGTACAGGAATGAGGTCTCTTTTGACCAGATTGTCCGTGATGGTCCAGGTAGGGTTGAGCACCATGTATTCAATTTTGTCACTGAAGAGTGGTGTCGGTCTGTCTATGCGCCCTACGATGATATCACTGCGGAATGCTTCTTTGCTGCTCTGATAGTATCTGAGTCTGAACTCCGGTATATTGATCTGGACATGGTCTGCTTCGAAACGATGAGGTTGAAGTTTGAGCATATCCAGATTGGTAATGATTTTTTTGATATAGGACTTCTTGGTTGTGTTGAGGTACTTGATCACTTTGTTATCTATGTAATCCCCTTTGGCGAGATTGAAGCGTTCCTTAAAGGTACTGATAGCCCTGGAGAGGCTTTTGGTGTAGCCGGTACCGGTACTCTCATTTTTGGGAAAGTCACCGGTAAACTGAAGTAGCTTTTTGATGCTTCTGATGCGGCTGTCCGTTCTGCCACGCTTGAGTGTTTTACCAAAAGGGATTTTAAAGAATTTGGGCATATTTCTATAGCGTTCAAGCATAGTGATCAATGGCTTGTATTGATCTATGAGGGGCAGGATGGACTGAAGGTATTGGGTAATATTTCTCTGTTGTATAGACTGAAGTATGCTGCCTGTGGCAGGCATAGACTTTGGATGGATTTCCCAGGTAGCACGGACATCCTGTGCCGCTTTGAGTCCATGAAGTTTTTGTTTGACCAGTTCCCAGTCCACATCTCCTCTACGGATAAAATAAATCAAATTTAAATAACTTTCAGTTGCAAGGATATCCAATTTGGCAAGTGCTTTAAGCGAAGATTTTCCACTCTCTATACTGAAAGCCATATCAATAATTTTGTCTTGGTTGAACTGCTTGTACTTGTAATTGAACAGTGGGTTGCCCAGGGCTTCGATAAGCTGTGCAAATTGTTTGGCATTGTTCCGACCTGTCCAGAGAGGTTGATAGCGATTGGCTTTGTAAAGTGCATTGACAGTATTTCTGCTGCCTGCTTTGATATAAGTAGATATATTGTTTTTGATATCAGGAAGACTTTCGGCAG
>JALVVQ010000128.1 GCA_027023325.1 Campylobacteraceae bacterium
CAATGCCTTGAGTGCCTTTTTGGCGATTGATCTTGGACACTTGGCATAGAGCTCATTTTTATAGATATCATAGACATCACAGATGATGATAACCGTGCTGTCGGCAGTGAAAGGGTCTAAAAATGCTGTCTGCACATCTGGCTTGAGAAGCATATCTGACTCATTGATTGGCTGCCATGCATCGATAGATGAGCCGTCAAACGGTACACCATTCTCCAGCATTGCATCATCTACCGCACTTCTTCTGTAGCTGATATGGTGCCATGCACCTTTGATATCAGTGAATCTAAAGTCGACAAACTCGACCTCGTTCTCTTCGCAATATGTATTAAATTCTGCTAAATTGTTAACAAATTTACCCATCTCTTCTCCTAGTGAAAAATTTTAGTATCAGCTATTATACCGACTCTCTTTTGAGAAGCAAGGGGAGGACTGCCTAAAAAATCACCATTTCTCTCTGACGGTCTCTAAAAGTAACGGCTTTTGTGTATCCTGTGGATTTTGCCAAGGCATATGCCTTTTCCAATCCAGCCCCCACTTGCTCCGGCTTGTGGGCATCAGAGCCAAAGGTAATGGGAATATCTAGGGCATAGGCTTCTTGAAGTAGTGCCTTGGAGGGATAGATCTCCTGGATAGGCTTGCGTAGTCCGGAGGCATTGACCTCGAGAACCATACCAGATCTTTTGATTGCCTGCAGTGCCTCTTTGGCAAGGTGCCTGATGTCTTTTTTGGGAAGATATTTGAAAACCTTGATCAGGTCAAGGTGGCCTACGATATCAAATTGTCCACTTTGCACCATGGCTGTGACTGCTTCGAAATAGGCCTGCCATATCTCATCAATGTCTCTCTCTTTCCATCCTCCGATAAATTCCGGATTGTCAAAGCTCCATTTGTTGATAAAATGTACGGATCCTACCAAAAAATCTACATCAGCGTTTAGCACTCTTTGATCCATATGTCCCGGAAGCCAGTCAACTTCATAACCCAATCTGATATCAATCTGGTTTTTGTAGCGCTCTTTGGCGCTAAGAATATCATGTTGGTAGGCTGCCATCTCTTTGAATGAGAGACGATATTTTTCATCAAAATCCATGGCAGCATGTTCACTGAAACCATAGATATCGATACCAAGCAAGATGGCTTTCTGGATATACTCTTCAATGGTACCTTCTGCATGGTTGCATCGAATGGTATGATTGTGTAAATCTATTTTCATGTTTTGGCGATACTTTTTTACTAAGTGTAGCATATTTTTATCGAAAAAGTGTGTTAAAAGCAGAATCTTGACATTTTCTTCCTATAATGGGAACGATATTGCACTGCCAGGGTTTTAGGATTTTGGTTGAGACAAGGAGAAGCAAGATGAATAAATACAATGGTAGTACCAAGCAGCAGCATGAGGAATTTGTAATCACCCAAGAGATCGCTGATCTCCTGGGAATACCTGAAGACGACCGAGCTTTAATGAAGACTGACAGCATGGATGAAATTGTGGTAGATGGCATTGTAGATGCACTGGTTGCCTACGGAAAGAATAGAGAACAGATTCATAAAATAGCAAAGATCAGTATGCTGTTGTCTCGAAAAATGGATACAGAAGAGGCGCAAGACAAAAGTATCGAGAAGGCAGCATTGATTTACGATATAGGGAATCTCATGGTGGATCCGACTATCTATAAAAAAGGAAACCGTCTCAGTTTTGAAGAGTTTGAGACTATTAAAAAACATCCATTGCTTGGATATGAGCTACTCAGGGCACAAAAAAATAAAATACTAGATATCGGAGCTCTACTCTCTGCTGAACATCATGAGTGGTATGATGGAAGTGGCTATCCTTATGGGCTTGCCAGAAAAGAAATATCTCTCGCCGCTAGAATTGTTGCTCTTGCTGACACGGTTGGTGCACTCTCTTCACCACGATACGGGCGCCAAACTATTGATTTTTCGGAAATATTTTTGCATGTACAGAAGCGCTCAGGTACACAGTTTGATCCTGCTGTAGTAGAGATACTTATGAGATCCAAGGAGCTCATTTCAGATATTTTGGAATATGGGTTTACGAGTAGAGAAGAGGAGGCATAGCATGTTTCTGGTCATTGTACATCCTGTTGCGGAGTGCTTATTGTATGTTGCTGGCTAATGTGACCGCACTGTTGCAGCAGGCAGGCACGATTCAGCACTATCCCTCCCAGACGCTGATTTATATGGAACAGGATCTAGGGGAAGAGCTTTTTATACTACTTGAAGGAGAGGTACGATGTTATCGCTATGATGCCAAAGGTAACATGATAACCCTGCCTTTTCATGCAGCGTATGATCTTCTTGGAGAGCTCCCTCTTGAAGGGGAATCTGTGGCTTATCAGGAGAGTTGCGAGAGTGAAACAGCCTGCACCATGCTTCGTCTTGACAGCCTGCGGCTTTGTCAGTTGGCTTCGCAGGATTTGGAGATTGCCAACTTCCTTATAGGGCGACTCTCCCTGCGAAGCCGTATGCTCTCTCAGTTTAGCTGTATCACGACAGCCTCTTCGCTGAGCGAGAAGGTGGCACTCTTTATCTACGAGCATGAAGCACATTTTTGCTCGATGCCCATCGCTCGCACAGCAAGCATGCTCAATATCCCTCCCGAATCGCTCTCCCGTGTGCTCAAAAAGTTTCGTCAGCAGGGTATTCTTTCTAATGAAAAGGGCACATATCGTGTGCTGGAAAAAGAAGCACTGCGAGAGTACTTTGATTTTGCCTATTATGGAGGATAGGATTGGGTGTAATAGCTAGGGCGATACCTTGTCAAGAGAGTTTAACTTTTTAATCTTTCCTTTGTGTAATATTTCCAGAAACATCTCCACGCCTTTGGGTTCATTCTTGTTGCCATGCAGCAGGATGATGGAGCCTTCTTTGACTTTTTGTCCTTTGGCGATCCAGGTATCACTACCGATGGTGATGAGTCCTAGGTCACGGATTGTTTCTACAGACTTTTGATCAGAGACTAGTCCGGGGAAACGAAAGAAGACAGAGGGGACTAT
>JALVVQ010000129.1 GCA_027023325.1 Campylobacteraceae bacterium
CTTTTTGGTGTCACGGGTTCAGGCAAAACAGAAATCTTTATCAGCCTTATGATGCAGATGCTTCAAGAGGGCAAAACCTCTATCTTTCTTATGCCTGAGATCTCACTCACTCCTCAGATGGAGAAACGGCTCAAGGTCTACTTTGGGGATACGCTGGCGATGTGGCACTCCAAGATCAGCAAGAAGAAAAAAGAGCAGATACTCACTGGGGTAGAGGAGAGGAGAATCCGTATTGTGGCTGGAGCACGATCGGCACTCTTTGTTCCGCTGAACGATCTAGGACTTATCGTGGTGGATGAGGAGCATGACGACAGCTACAAGGCGATGACCAGACCACGCTATCATGCACGGGATGTAGCGGTACTGATGGGGCAGAAACTGGGTGCCAAGGTGGTGCTGGCTTCTGCGACGCCCAGTACGACAAGTTACCACAAGTATGATGTGGTCACACTGGGGAAAGCGTATGTGCAGAGCAAGAAGCACTATCGCTTTATCTCCGGAAATGGTATCAATGAGGAGATCCTTCGTCCCCTGAGGGCACATTTTTATCAGGGTAGTCAGTCTCTACTTTTTTTGCCTACACGAGGGAACTTCAAATACCTTTACTGCGAGAGCTGTGGACAAACGCACAAATGCCCCTACTGCTCTGTAGGGATGGCACTGCACCGCACATACCGTCATCTCAAATGCCACTACTGCAACTATACCGAGTCTATCAAAGATACCTGCACAGCATGTGGACATAGCCCACTCAAAAGTGAACGCATAGGCACGGTAGAGGCGATAGAGCAGATCACTGAGATGATCGATGGTATCAAGATAGAGCAGTTTGATAAAGACAGCATCACCACACATAAGAAGCTGACAGAGGCACTGAAACGCTTTGAAAATGAAGAGAGTCATCTCTTGCTCGGCACACAGATGCTGAGTAAGGGACATGACTATGCCAAGATCACACTCTCTGTGATTATGGGGCTGGACCATATCTTGGGACTGGCAGACTATCGTGCCAGAGAGCGTGCGATGATCCTGCTGTTTCAGATCGCTGGAAGAAGCGGCAGAGCGTCAGAAGCAGAGGTGTTGATCCAGACAGCGAACAGAGATTTTTTTACCCCCTACTTGCAGGATTATACACATTTTGTCAAGGATGAACTGGCATTTTTGGAGAGTGCACAGTATCCTCCTTTTGCCTCTCTGTCTAGGATATTGATCGCACACAAAGATGAGGCTAAGGCAAGTAAGATTACGATGGATACCGTAAGTAGGCTCAAAACCTATGAAGAGATAGAGATCGTAGGGCATGGCAAAGCACCCGTAGAGAGAATTGCCAATAAATTTAGATTCCAGATTTTGCTCAGAGCAAAAAATAGGGTGCCACTGCTTAAGGCACTGCATGCGGTAGATTGCAGAGAGATAGAGATCGATATGGACCCGGTGGAGTTTTCGTAGATTCCGTCTTAAAACTTTCTTACCATTCTACCACAACCTATCAAGCAAGAGCCCTATAAGGCTCTTTGTTTTTCACGACAGCAAACGCAATTCTAAGAAGCTTTCGCATGGCAGCAATCAATGCCAGTTTTTTAGGTTTTCCGTTTTGTACAAGTCGTTCATAAAAGAGTTTTAGACGGTCATTGTATTGTATGGCAACCACCGTAGACATGTAAAGCTTTTCCCTCAAATACCTTCCGCCTTGTTTGGATATTCTGCTCTTTCCTCTGAAGACACCCGAATCTTTCAAGACTGGATCCAAGCCCATTAACGCAAC
Organism: Campylobacteraceae bacterium; assembly: GCA_027023325.1. Classification (GTDB taxonomy): domain Bacteria; phylum Campylobacterota; class Campylobacteria; order Campylobacterales; family Sulfurovaceae; genus JAAXPZ01. Next base: position 1,766 of record JALVVQ010000129.1, read on the forward strand.
AAACTCATGACTTCTTGCTTTGGGATACCGAAGTATTTCCATCAGAATTACCAAGGCGCTTTTCTTGGCAACTCCTGGGATTGTTTGTAAATGCGTTATGACTGCTTTATGCTCCTTATTCGCCACAAGAAGTCCTTCTATTGTTTCTAAGAGCTTTTGGGAGGACTTCTCCAACGAGGTTATTTGCTTTTTCAATGAAGCAAGTAATACTTTGTCTGCATTGTCTGTAGCCTCAATGAGATTTTTGAGTTGTCGTATCATCTTTTGATATTTCTCATTAACATTGTGCTTTTGGGTAATCGCACGCATATGGGTATCCAAGAATGGGACAGTGATATTTTCTTCTTCGATCTGTGTGTGATAACGATAGAGTACTTTGGCATCAATCTTATCGGTTTTAGAGCGCTGCTTAATGCTGCGTGCATAATCTCTAGCTTCTTTAGAGCCAACGATGATGGCCTTAATGTGATATTTCTGGCAATAGAGAATCAAATTGTGAGCATAGATACCTGTAGGCTCAAAGATTAGACAAAGTTCTTCTTTGGAAGCCAGCTGCGTGATTGCTTTATATCCTGATAAGTCATTACTCACTTTATAGCTTTCTTGACCATCGTACACATCTAAAGTTGCTTTACTAACATCGATTCCGATATACTTGTACATGTGAATACCTTGTATGAAATTTGAAAGGATTCACTGGGGTTGCTCCTTCAACCTTTCCTTGTAAATGCAAGCTAAACTAGGGTGGTTTGCTTTTTATTCCGTTCAGGTTGTAAGAAGGGGCGATCTATCTACGAAACAAGCTATTGATTCTCCCAAATGCATGTTGATACTTTTTAGAGATTCAATGCTTTAGGGTGCGTCGATCTACCCCTTGAATTCTTTCACCTGAAAATGATATCATTTTCAGGTGATGTTATGATACAAGGGTGCGTTTGCCAACGCACCGAATGGTTAAATCCTGTATACAATAAAATTTTCACCGTATAAATAAATAGAAGGTGCGTTAGCAAACGCACCCTATGCATTAGATAAATTACGATAAAATAACCTAATTACAAAGAAGGCCTACCTTGAAAGAACGATACCCAACCAAGAAAATTTATGTCGGCGATGTAGCAGTGGGTGGAGATGCACCGATTTCAGTACAGTCTATGACCTACAGCGATACAGCAGATGTGGCAGCGACGGTGGAGCAGATCAACCGTCTGCATTTTGCCGGAGCGGATATGGTGCG